>DAIQOB010000534.1:0-2217 GCA_036788075.1 Syntrophobacteraceae bacterium | reverse complement strand
TTGACCCCCTTTCCTCCGAAGTCCTGGAGCTTTATGCCGAGGAGCCCCAATTCCGCTATTTCCGGGATGAGGTCCGTGGGAAAGACCCCTTCCTCGAAGCAATCCGCGGCCCGCGGCAGGTAGCGTGTGCGGACCCACTGGTGCACCCTGTCGCGGGCGTCCCGCTCTTCCTGTGTGAGCAAGTCCTCCCCCTGGTAGTAGTCGACTCCTTCGCACGCTTTCATCATGCCTCCTTTCCTGATGGCGCAAGCTGCCGGAATTGCCTATAGTGCTCAAGACTCGAGACAATGTCCTCGTAGTATAGGTCGGGTTGAGGTCGAAAGTCATTTTCCTGATCATTATAGAACCCTGAGGCCAGACTTTGACAAGACTTCCCAAAGACGCTCTTTCCCAGATCCACCTGATTCGGGTTCTGGCCATGCTGGGCATTTTCCTGCACCATGCATGGAATGGACTGCATCCAGGCAACCTGGAGGGCATTGCGGAGCGGGTTTTCGACGCCCTGTTCCGGTGGGGGGGCCTGGGTGTCGTTTTTTTCAATATCCTTTCGGGGTTTCTGCTCGCCCTGCCCCACCTGGGAGCCTCCCGGCGCCCTCTCCCCTCCTGCGGGCCGTTCATGAGGTACCGGATGCTCCGCATCCTGCCGCCGTATTACCTGGCGCTCCTCCTCTTCTGCGTGGGGAATATCGTCCTGTTCCGCACGGAGTGGAACGCCGCTCTCTTCACCTTTCTCAAGCACGCCGTTTTCCTGCAAAGCTTCCAGTATTCCACGTTCCTTTCCAACATGGCGGCCTACTGGTACCTGGGACTGCTCGTGCAGTTCTACCTGCTCTTCCCCTGGCTCCTGAAGCTGTTCGTGCGGTTCGGGGCGGCACAGACCTGCCTCCTCATTTGCGCCTTGTCCTGGGGCGGGTGCGAAATCCTGGCCCGATACCTGGAATCCCATCCGGAGTCAGCCCTGGGGATGGCGGGCTATCTCGTTTACTTCAACCTGCCCGCCCGCCTGCCCGAATTTGCAGTGGGCATGTGGATGGCTGGAGCCTGGCAGCCCGCTGGCCGCTCCCCCATGAGCATTCCCTTTGACCCGGGCTTCACCGCTTTCGTCGGAGGTTCCCTGTTGTTTGTTTTGCTGGGCATGCCCTTCGCTTGGGAGATGCGGCTCCCGCTCCTCGGAGTTTACAAAGCTGCCTGCTGCTTCGTCGTTTTGATGGCGCTGTTCCTGTTGCCTCTCGCGGCGCAATGGGGGAGCTCCCCCGTCGTCATGCGCCTGGCGGCAACATCCTACAGCATTTACCTGGTCCATCAGCCTTTGCTGAGCTACAGTGCTCTCTGGGCTATCGAGGGTCTGGGGCCCTTTCTCTCCCTGGCCCTCCTGACTATTACCGTGGGACCTGCGTGTTATGTCCTGGCACGATGGATCGATAAAGCGGCGGATAAAATGATGTAATTTTGAGCGGCAAACCTATTCTCTATCCAGTACCGTCAAAATAGGCGGTTTTCGCTTTTTGCCGGAGATCCGGCCTTGCGCTGCATCGCGCGGGGCGGTACAAACAGTTGCAGTTACTATGCTGCATCGTGAGTGATCTCTACGCGACCGGCTTTTCAGTCGGGGGTGTGAGCACCTGCCTTTTCCAGGAAGGAGTGGCCATGAAAAACATGGGGTTGATGGGACTGGTGATGATGATTTTTCTCGCAGGCTGTGGGAGTCCGCGGTCGGCTCCGGCGGTCGCACCCATGGTCACTTCCCCGGAGAGGCAACAGCCAGCTTCCTCCACCGGCGGGGCGGATCTCCTTGCGGGGGTCTGGATGCGGCCCATCCGGGACGGCGTCAGTGGGACGGAGGGCTTGAGTCTCCAGCCCAATGGGGAACTGACCCTGGTGAACATCTACAGTCTGAAAGGAATGAACTGGCAACGGAGCGGCGACACGCTCGTTCTGACGACCCGGACGGAGAAATATCCCGAACCCTATGAGAGCCGGCTCAAGATCGAAAGTCTCACGGATACGACCCTCTCGTTGAGTGCCCGGGATGATTATCTCGCAGGAACCTACACCAGGGAAGGCGGCCCTCTGCGTGAGGGTGCGCGTGGAAGAGTGAAGGGTACGGTCATCTACCTGCAGCGGATCGCCCTTCCCCCTGATGCTGTACTCCAGGTACGCCTGGTGGATGTTTCGCCGCAGGATGGGACGCCGGTACCCGTGGCGACACAGACCGTC
>DAIQOB010000533.1:0-2217 GCA_036788075.1 Syntrophobacteraceae bacterium | reverse complement strand
CTGTGGAGGCGACCCCCAGCTCGAACACCTTGATGGAAAAACTTCCCACGACCCCGTTGAAGGCGGCGAAATTCCCGGCCAGGTTGGTGCCGATAACCCGGCCCTGGCGGTTGGCGAGGGAGCCCTGGGGGAAAAACATCGGCTTGCCCGTCACCAGGTGCAGGACTTCGATGCAGTCTCCGCCGGCATAGATGTCGGGATCCGAGGTCTGAAGGCGGCGATTGACCACGATGGTGCCTCGGGGAGAGACCAGGAGTCCGGCATCGCGGGCCAGCTCAGAGTTGGGGCGAACCCCGACGGACGTGATGACGAGATCGGCGTCCAGGGTCCCACGCGATGTTGTGATGCGAAGCGCGTGATCTCCATCGCCCCGGGCGATTTCCTTCACGGTCTCGTTCAGGCGAATGTCGACACCTTTCTCTTCCATGTGCATCTGGACCATGCGGGCCAGCTGACGGTCCAGGATGATGGGCAGAACCTGGTCGGCGATCTCCACGATGGTGGTGTCGATGCCCCAGAGGTCGCTCAGGGCTTCAGCCATTTCACATCCAATGGCCCCGGCCCCCACGATGACGGCTTTGTCCACCTTCCCCCTGGAAATGTGCTCTTTGACGGCGATGGCCGACTTGAGATTGGCCACATGCATGACTTCCGGCAGGTCTGCGCCGGGTACGGGGAGACGATTGGGCACGCTGCCCGTGGCGAGCACCAGCTGGTCATAGGCCAGGTCTTCTTCTTTTCCCGTCAGCAGATCGTGGGTGCGGATCGTCTTGGCGCCTCGGTTGATGGACAGGACCCGTGTACGGATCTTGACATGGACATCCTTGGTGTTTTCAAAAAACTCGGTGTTTCTTTCCATGTGGAAGCTGGTGCTCATCAATTCACGCACTTCGCTGACATCTCCCGAGATGAAATAGGGAATCCCGCAGCCTCCATAGGAAATGTATTCGTCCTGGTCGATCATGATGACTTCATAATCCGGTTGGAGGCGTTTCAGCCGGCACGCCACTTTGGGGCCCAACGCCACCGCGCCGACAATGACAATGCGCTTCTTTTCCATCGATATTTTCCTTTCTTCTCGGTTCGAAAGTGTGCGGATTCCCCAAGTGCGTCGGGAGCAGTGAAGATCTGGTTCTTCAATCATTTCCGAAACTGCGTATGGCTCCACAGTCCGGGCATGTCCAGACGATGCCGTTGCACGTCATGCCCCAGAAATTTTCCTCCATGCAGTCGGAACAGATCATGAATCCACAGGGGCAGCTCCAGCAGAAGGGCTGAGGGTCGCCACAGGTGCTGCACACATACGTTTTGGGGCGGCGCCATTTGCCGCTGTTTTTTTTACTGTCGGGTTGAATGTCGTTCATGGTTTCCTGCCTCAGAAGAAGAGATTCTCCAAAGGCTCCGCGTGGGAGCCTTCAGTGCGTAAAGGCTGTATCATGGATCCACGGAGCTCCCCTCCCTCCTGGCCGCTGCATCTCTTTCCTCTATCAGGTGCTCCAGGAGCTTGCCGAAAGCCCACTCTATGGAATGTTCCGTCACGACCGCGTAGATGGGACGGGGCAGATCCTTCGTTTTGAACAGGTCCAGGAGAAAATAGACACCCTTCGGGGGAATATTGTAGAAGAGGAGGACCTTTTCATCGGAAATCAGGGGCTCGTCGCATCGGCCTCCCAAGTGGATGATTTCCCTCAAAGTCAGATTCCCCTGAATTTTTTCGATGGGTGATGCAGAGGGGGCTCCCACTTCCTTCAATACGGCAGCAAGCCTCTTTTGTTCCTCGTCCGTGTAATTCCACATCAAAAGTCTTGGCGGCTGATCCATGAATTGTGTTTCTTCCTCCATCAAAGTTAATGGAACTGCAACAGGCACCTCAGGGGCTGTCTGAATAATCCCTCTCCCTCGAGGGAGAGGATTGGTGAGGGTGAAAGTGCCAAGAATCTCAGGGCAATCACTGCAACGCTCCCCCGCGAGAAGGAGAGGAATTCGGCATTCTCAGACAGCCTACGACCGAAGCCAAACCCCGAAAGCCTGCCCGGGAAGGTCCATCCCGGCCGGTTCCACCGATCATTTTAGCACTGTCTGCTCAATTGCCCATTCCTTTATTGAAGTTCATCGGGCAAGGGCTTGGCGGGCAGAGCATGAGAAAAAACCTGTGCGACCTCATTATAGACAAATTTTATGCGGCTCGGGCAGTTTTCGGAGTGGAAAAAGTATAGA
>DAIQOB010000532.1:0-2224 GCA_036788075.1 Syntrophobacteraceae bacterium | reverse complement strand
ATTCAAGCCAACACCTCGGCCCTGAGCCCCGAAGAACTGGATAACTCCACGGAAACACAAACCGAAGACCCCGAGGTCTACGCCGCGGCCATGGTGCGCCTCCATGACCAGTTCGGCATAAAAGTCCTGGGGGGATGCTGCGGGTCCGACGGACGCCACATCGAAGCCATTGCGCGGCTGCTGAAATCTTCACGGGCGAAGAATGACGCGAGGTGAAGGCCTCATGGGAGGGTAAAACGCCGCCTGCAATCTATTGCAAATGACGGATGAACAGGCAGGACGGATACCCATTTCCTGCCTGACGCCTGGTGAACGAACAGCGGAGCATTCGGTGCAGTCGCCCGATGCTCGGACGGGGAGTACCCGATGATCAGGAAGGGATTGATAGACAGGCTCTACGAAGCCGCAAGCATTCAGCGGTGGAACGACCATGTGAGGCCCGTGGAATTCACGGAGCTCGACAAACAGGCCCACAAGATGATCATCGCCTATGTCGTCGGGAAGATGGAAGAATACGAACGGCAGGCGGCGGTGGACTGGCGCCTGCTCATCGAAGGCGGGATTTTTGAATTTATGCAGCGCGTGATCCTCACGGACATCAAGCCGCCGGTGTTCCACACCCTCATGAGTGAAAAGGGCAATGAGCTCAATGAACTGGTGCTCAAAAAGCTCCAGGACGACATCCAACCCATCAAAGGGGACTTCAGAGCCAAATTCCACAGGTATCTTTTTGACAAGGACTATTCGCGGCTGGAGAAGCGCCTGCTGCGGGCGGCCCACTACCTGGCCACCAACTGGGAATTCCAGATCATTTACAACACCGCCCCCTTTGTCTACGGCATCGAACGGACGAAGGAAGAAATCGAAAATCAAATCGAAGACCACTACGATCTCATCGGGGTCCAGAAGATCTCCCTGCGGAAGAAATCCTTCGGATTTGTCGACCTGTGCGGCCAGCTCCGGTTCCAGCAGCGCTGGGCCCAGTCGCCCCGCGTCCCCAAAACCTCCGTGCTGGGGCATATGCTCATCGTCGCCATGATGTCGTATTTCTGTTCCGTGGAAATCAATGCCTGTGACAAGAGGATCCACAACAACTATTTTGCCGGGCTGTTGCATGATCTTCCGGAGGTGCTGACCCGCGACATCGTTTCTCCTGTCAAGAGCTCTGTGGAAGGTCTGGATGAAATCATCAAGGCTTACGAGCGGCTCCAGCTGGAGGAGCGTATCCTGCCGCTCCTGCCCGAATCCCTGCGCCATGAAATCAATTATTTCCTGGAGGAGGAATTCGACAACAAAGTGGTGGAAGACGGTAAGGTGAAGAAGGGGATCTCCAGCGAGGAGATGGGGGCCAGGTACAACGAGGATCGTTATTCCCCGGTGGACGGCGTCATCATCAAGGGCTGCGACAAGCTGGCGGCCTTCATCGAAGCGGCCCTCTCCATCCACCACGGCATCCAGTCTCAGCCCCTCGTGGAAGGGAAGCGATACATGTACGAGAGGTACAAGGGGGCTGTCATCGGGGGAATCAATTTCGGGCAGATTTTCGATTACTTCAATTGAATGGAAGGCAGGAGGCCGCGCTCCTGAAAACGCTCCGTTTCAGCCTCCTTCCTTCCTGATGCAACCAAGGAGGGGAAGCCAGAAACCGTCCCGGAAGCTGTCGAGTACCTCTGCCAGGGACTTGGCGGCATCGAGGATGAAAAAGCGTTCGGGTTCCGCCGCAGCCAGTTGCAGATACCCCTCGCGCACCCGTCGATGAAAGGATTCCTGCTCCTGCTCAATGCGATCCGGAGCGCCCTCCCGGGCTTCCATGCGCTGAAAGGCCACGCGCAGGTCGCAATCCAGCAGCACCGTGTGGTGGGGCTGGAGTCCTCCTGTCGCCCATTCCTGGATGCGGCGCAGGGCGGCCAGGTCCATGCCCCGGCCGTAGCCCTGGTAGGCGAGGGTGGCGTCGGTGTATCGGTCGGACAGGACCCATTGACCTTCGGCCAGGGCGGGTTGAATCACCTGCGCGGCTAACTGGGCCCGGCTGGCGGTGTAAAGGAGCACTTCCGACCGGGGATGCATGTCGCCATGAGAAGGATCCAGGAGCAATGCCCGAATTCTCTCCCCCAGCGCAGTCCCTCCCGGTTCCCGTGTGCGAATGTGAGGGAGACCCTCTGCCTCTAGCCAAGTGCTCATCTGGTCCATGACCGTGCTTTTCCCGCACCCGTCCACTCCTTCG
>DAIQOB010000531.1:0-2227 GCA_036788075.1 Syntrophobacteraceae bacterium | reverse complement strand
CAATGCAGCCCATGCCATGGAAGAGAGGGGGATCCTGGAAGTATCCCTCACGCAGGTCGTCTTCAGCGACCAGGACCTGGCTTCGCTGGCTCTTTCGGACCTCACAGCCGGGTCCTACCTCCGGCTGAGTGTCAGGGATACCGGGCATGGCATGACCGGGGATATCATGGAGCATATCTTCGAGCCTTACTTCACGACGAAGCAGGTGGGCGAAGGCACAGGGCTGGGGCTGGCTGTCGTTCATGGAATTGTGAAGAAACATGGCGGCGAGATTCGGGTTCAGAGCACACCGAGTGTGGGAAGCGTTTTCGAAGTCTACCTGCCTCTGGCGGCCGGCGAGGCCTCCCGGGAGGTTGGCCCCTCCCAGAGCGTGCCGCGGGGAACGGAGAGCATCCTCTTGGTGGATGATGAACCGATGATCACGGAAATGGGTGGCAGGCTGCTGGGACAGTTGGGATACAGTGTGACGGCGAAGACGGACCCCCGGGAAGCGCTTGGCCTTATGCTGGCCAATCCCGATGCATTCCATCTGGTGATCACGGACTACACCATGCCGTATATGACCGGGATAGAACTGGCGCAGGGGATTCTGAAGGTCAAACCGGGTATGCCCATCATTCTGTGTACGGGATTCAACGAGAGGATGAGTGCCGAAATGGTGCACGAGGCCGGCATTACGGAGCTTGTCATCAAGCCGTTTGATCAGAAGCACCTGGCCGAGTTGATCCGGCGGATCCTTGATCCGCATGAGGGTTCACGTGAATTGCTGCGCTCCTCCCCATGAGTGCGCGCCGGTATGCTGTCCCCCAAAGGAGAAAAGGATATGGCCGGTTCCTTCCCGTGGAGGCGACGGAGGCTTCCGATGACCCGGGAAGTGCCGGCGTCTTTTAAACTTTACCCGCAGAAAATCGTGTGGTAAATGTCAACGTGCTAAAAACCTTTACAGATGGCTTCAACGGTGGGACGACCAACTGCGGTGTTGAAGGGTGGTGTGTCGGGCAGGGCGAACAGCCGGTCCAAATCTGCCAACTCATGACTCAAGGAGTGAGAGAGGGCTCATGATTAAATTGACTGTCGACGGCAAGCAGATCGAAGCACAGGAGGGAACCAGCCTTCTTCAGGCATGTCTGGACAACGACATTTTTATCCCTAATCTGTGCTATCTCAAGGAAATGGAGCATCCCCCCACATCCTGCAGGATGTGCTTTGTACAGATCGAGGGGCAAAGCAAGCCTGTCACCTCCTGCAATCGCAAGGTGGAGGAGGGGATGGTGGTGCGGACGGATACGGAGCAGGTGAGGCAGCTGCAGCAGAATGTCTTCCAGCTTCTTTTTTCCGCACACCATATGGACTGCAAGAACTGCCTGTCCAGAAAAGGGTGCCAGCTCCAGAAGATCGCCAAGTTCCTGGGCATCAAACTCAAGGCCAGGAAGCCGGAGGAGCTGGGGCGGGACCTGACGGTGAAGCCGACTCACCCCTGTTTCGACCTTTTGCCGACTCGATGCATCCTCTGTCATAAATGCCTGTATGTCTGCGACGAAAAGGGATATTCCATCCTGAAAGTCGAAAAGAACGGGATCAATACCGTCATAGCCTATTGCGGCGACGAAGATCCTGCCAGGATTCCCTGCCCCACCTGCGGTGCGTGCGTGGAGATTTGCCCGGTGAGCGCCATTGTCTCCAGGAAGGAAGAACCTGCAGCGGCCGCTGCGGGCGCCTGATCCGGAGCCGGGCTTGGCCTTGCGGTGATTTATTCGTAATATCCTGCGAAATTTTTTTTTAAATGAAAACGGGTGGTATCCGATTAAGTATCGGTACCACCCGTTTTGATTTTTCAGGAGCATATGACAAGACAGGAGTGAGAAATGGTCCAGGAATTGAATTCCTATGAATTGAAAGCGCTGAATTACGAGCTCCTGCTGAAGGACATTCTCACTGCTGCCGAAAAGCTCCCTCCTTTTCCCGATGTGGCATGGAAGGTCCTGGGGCTCATCCGGAAGATGGCTTCGGTGAGAGAAATCGAGGCCGTCATCAAGTTTGATCCCACCATCGCGGCCCGTGTACTCTCCTTGAGCCAGTCCGCTTACTACCAGCGACTCCGGAAGGTGACGTCACTGCAGGAAGCCATCATGGTCCTGGGAAACCAGAAGCCCGTCCAGGTCATCCTGGCGGCCTGCCCCGTACATAATTTCCGTGGCCAGATTTCGGGCTACCCCCTCAATGACCA
>DAIQOB010000530.1:0-2230 GCA_036788075.1 Syntrophobacteraceae bacterium | reverse complement strand
CCGAAGGGGTGGACGTGGTGCTGGTGGAAGGAGCGGTGGCTAACACTGAGCATCTGGCGCTGGCTCAAACCCTGCGTCGGCGGAGCCGTGTGGTGGTGGCTCTGGGAGATTGCGCCGTCACGGGGAATGTGCCCGCCCTCCGCAACCGTCTGGACTCCGAAGGGCTCTTGCAGGCTGTGTATGCGGATGGAGAGCGCCTTCCCGGGCTTGACCCTCAGGGAGAGGTCCCCCAGCTTCTCCCCTCTGTCCTGCCCTTGCATCGGGTGATTCCCGTGGATGTGTTCCTTCCCGGATGTCCCCCGGCACCTCAGAGCATTCAGGCGGCCGTGGGGGCTCTCATCCAGGGCGCGTCTTTCGTGCTCCCCGAATCCATGCGGAGGTTTGGATAGAAGCGGCTGTCAGGAGGCGTTCCATGACCCAAACGGTAACCATCGATCCTGTGAGCCGTATCGAAGGCCACGGAAAAATCACCCTCCATTTAGATGATACGGGGCGGGTAGCCGATGCCCGGTTCCACGTGACGGAATTCCGCGGTTTTGAAAAATTCTGCGAAGGCCGGCCATTTTGGGAGATGCCGGACCTTACGTCGCGCATCTGCGGCATCTGTCCCGTGAGTCACATGCTGGCTGCGGCCAAGGCCGGTGATGCCATTTTGGGTGCAGGGATTCCGGCAACGGCGGAGAAGCTCCGGCGTGTCATACACTGGGCCCAGATCGTTCAGAGCCACGCTTTGAGCTTCTTCCATTTGAGCGCTCCCGATTTGCTCCTCGGGATGGAGAGTGATCCCGCTCGTCGCAATGTCATGGGGCTCATGGAGACCCACCCCGAAGTCGTGCGGAACGGAATTCGCCTGCGCCACGTCGGTCAGGAGATCATTCGCATTCTGGGGGGCAAGAGCGTTCACCCGATCTTCGCTGTGCCCGGAGGAGTGCATTCGGCGCCGCAACCCGAAGAGCTTCACTCCATCGAACAGTTGCTTCCTGACGCCTTGACCATCGTGGAAGGGACTCTGGACCTTCTCAAGGGAAGCTATGGTGATTTCCGGGAGGAGATGGCGTGCTATGGAGATTTCCCCAGTCTTTTCGCAGGGCTGGTGACTCCGAAAGGGGGGCTGGAGCACTACGACGGGGTGCTGCGGGTGATGGACGAGGAGGGAAACATCCTGGAAGACGGCGTCTCACCCGAGCGTTATCGTGAGCTTTTTGCCGAAGCCGTGGAACCTTGGAGCTATCTCAAGTTTCCTTACTACAAGCCTCGAGGGCGTGAGAGAGGTTTCTACCGCGTGGGCCCCCTGGCGCGTCTGAATCTTTGCGACTTTGCGGGAACGCCTCGGGCGGATCGTGAGCTCCTTCGATTTCGGAGTTTTGGAAAGACAGGAAAGCCCGTTACGGGAAGTTTTCACTATCATTATGCGCGGCTCATAGAAATCCTCTTTGCCCTGGAAAAGATCGCCGAGACATTGAAGGATCTTGATCTGACGCACCCGCCCCTGCGCAGCCAGGCGGGAGTGAACCGACGGGTGGGCGTGGGGGCCATCGAAGCGCCGCGGGGAACACTCTTCCACGAGTATGGTGTGGACGAGCATGGACTGCTTCTGAGTGTGAACCTGGTGGTGGCAAGCGGCCACAACAACCTGGCCATGAACCGGACGGTCCGGCAGATTGCCCGCGCATACAGCAATGGAGCGGAAATCACAGAGGGGCTCCTCAACCGCATCGAGCATGGTATTCGGCTCTACGACCCGTGTTTGAGCTGCTCCACGCACGTCATGGGGAAAGGCGGCATGCGGATCGAGGTGTACGGACCAGCGGGCGATTTGCGGGCTTATAGTCGTTGAAGATGTAATCAAACACTGCAGCGGCGGAGAAAGGGCCAGGGGTGTACCGAATCCGGTTTCATGGTCGGGGTGGACAGGGCATACGACGGATCGAGCTACGGCATGGGACTGTCTGCGACCTCGAGTGCCATCGAGCGGAGCCTGGATTTCATTTACATCTGCTACGACAATGAAGGCTACGGGAATGCGGGGCAGCAATTCTCCGAAGCCACGCCGCACGGAGCCCGTGAAGACCCAGGGGCGTTTTGCCCATCTTTTTCGGCTAGAGCGAAACGAAGCGATGATTGCCGAAATTCAGGGAATGGTGGATGCATATTGGGCATCGGTGAGCTGAGGGACGTGTGAAAATTGATCTGACCCATCTGGAAGTGCGCGATTGCCAACAACTTTTGA
>DAIQOB010000529.1:0-2230 GCA_036788075.1 Syntrophobacteraceae bacterium | reverse complement strand
AGCTTTTCCTGATAGATCCTCCCCACTCACCCCCACGTAACGAGCAAGGCAAAGTGAAGAAAAGCCTGCTGTAGAAATGCTGAAATTCTAAAGACTGACCCAGGAAAAGAGGGCCGAGAGGAAGGAAATGAGAGTTTCCAACTCGAAGTTTGAATGGTAATATTTTTTGGGAAGTTTGTTATTGTTCAACGAGACGGATGGGCTCAACCGCCCTCTCCCTCACCCCAATGATGTTGACTTAACCTACTTTCGTCATTCCGGCGAAAGCCGGAATCCAGGAAAATAGAGACTTAATTTCACCCCGGTTTTCACCGGGGTGACGTTAAGTCAGCAGCATTGCTCCCTCACCCACGGTCTATTCGGGTATAAATTGCATGGAGGAGAAGTGACCTATGGCCGACGTTGAAGAAAGAACCGTTGACCCCTCTCTGGAGGCGGCTCCCGAGAGCTGTACGTTCATTTGCAGCCGAGACACTCTGGATGGGGCCTATCCTGCCCTGGTGCTCGCCATCAACGCACGCAGATTGGGTATGGAGGCAACAGTCTTCTACACCTTCATGGGGATCAATACCATTCGCAAGGGAGGCGCCGCCAAATGCAGGTTCATTCCCCCCGGACCCATGGGAGCCATTCCCGGTATGGCGTCCGTCGCCACGCGCATGATGAAAAAGCAGATCGATGAGGCGGAAATCCCGACCGTTGAAGAGCTCATGGAAGTCGCACAGTTGGAGGGTGTGAAGTTTGTCGCCTGCAGGATGACGATGGACATGATGAAGCTCTCAGCCGAAGATCTCATGGAGGGAATCGAGATCCAAACGGCCGAAGATTATCTCAAGCACGCCCGGTCCTGCAAAATCAACATGTTCACTTGAGGCAGGTGTAGCCAGGCTTTTTCGCGATTGCCGACCGGTTTTTGCGGGTCTGGACGACCCAGGTTCCAGGCTCGAAAACCCGGCGGGCGGAGCCTCTGCGGGCAGGCATTGCACAACGGGGATGGGTGAACGGGGGGATCGCTTTCCGGCGATTACCCCTCGGAGCACTTGCGGACGGCTTCAAAGCACTTTTCCTGAGCCTTTGCATGCGATGGGCATTTGGCCATCTCCGCCTGTTTTTCTTCCATTTCCTGCTTCGTTCGGAAGGTCCAGGTGTTGGAATCCGAATAGCAGTAAACGGCTAACTCACACGCTCTACACTGTTCCATTTTTGTTGCCCTCTGGTTGGTCTTGCCGTCCGTGTCCTTCTTCGGTTGAATCCTCGATGGAAAAATTCCTGAGATAATTCTGCCATTCAATGGGCAGCAGATATTTTTTCTGGCTGTTGCATGCCTTGCAGGCCGGTACCACGTTTCCCCGGGTGGACTTTCCTTCCCGGATAATTGGAAGGATGTGGTCCATGGTGAGCTCCCCTGGAGGCGTGGCCCTGCGACAATAATGACAGATCCCCCTGGAAATCTGGCGCTGCCACCATTGAGTCTTGCGCAGCGCTCTGGCCTTTTCCTTTTCACGCCGCACCGCTTCCGGTGAGGCGGTCACCAGGAAAAAGCCGGAGTCCGAATTGAATTCCATATCTCGGTGTGTCTTTCAAAATCCTCCGGCCACACAGGGCTGAGGTGCCGGGGGGGCCTGGAAATCCTCAGGTTTCCGTGATCTCTGGGGAGAAGGGTGAGATGGGCCGCAAGCTTTTGGGCTCGCGGCCCATTCCGACATTATTCCTGAGCTATCGCTTTGAGAGCGACATAGAAGGTGTTTTGTCCACGCTTCACCAGGAGTAGGAGCCGATCTCCCTTCTGGGGCTTCTTGATGGCCTGGTTATAGTCCTTCATACTTTGTATTTTTTGCCGGTTGACTTCCTTGATGAGATCTCCCGGGCGCAGCTGAGCCTCCGCTGCGGCGCTTCCCGGCTCGACGCCTGAGATGACCACACCGCGCTCATTCTCTTCCCAGCCGAAGCGCTGAGCCAGATCCGGCGTAATGTTCTGAACAGTCAGTCCCCATGCCGATTTTTTGGGTGCAGGCTCGACTTCCTGCGTCTCTTCAGGCATGGTTCCGATGACGACTTGCGCGTCCTTCTCGTTTCCGTCCCGTGTCAGCTGGATTGAAACCTTGGTGTCGGGAGGGGTTGCGGCCACCATGCGAGAGAGCGTGTGGGCATTGTCCACGGGCTTTCCGTCAAACCGGGTAATAACATCTCCACGCTTGATGCCCGCCTTATCTGCAGCGCCGTCGGGAAC
>DAIQOB010000528.1:0-2239 GCA_036788075.1 Syntrophobacteraceae bacterium | reverse complement strand
CCCTCCACCATAACGACGGCGTCATGGCTGGCAGCCACGACAATGTTTAGAACACTCTTCTCCAGCTGCTCGGCGGTGGGGTTGACGATGAATTCGCCATCCACTCGGCCCATGCGTACCGCAGCCACCGGACCCTGAAAAGGAATGGGTGAAATGTGCAGCGCGGCCGAAGCGCCCGTGAGGGCGACTACGTCCGGCTCATTCTCCATATCCACGGAGAGGACCGTTGCGACGACCTGGGTCTCGTAAGTGTAGCGCTTGGGGAAAAGGGGCCGAATGGGGCGGTCGATGAGGCGGGATGTCAAGGTTTCCTTTTCACTGGGACGCCCGATCTCGCGGCGGAAAAAGCTTCCGGGGATGCGTCCCGCCGCATAGCTCATTTCTTGATAATCGACCATGAGGGGGAGGAAGTCGATGCCCTCTCTCACTCGATCTTCTTTGGTCGCCGCCACGAGCACCACCGTGTCTCCATATCGCATCATGACGGAGCCACTGGCCTGCTGGGCCACATGACCGGTTTCGAAAGTCAGCATTCGTCCGCCGACCTCGACTTGTACGGATTGTTTCATAAATTATTTCCTTATGTTATGTAGAACTTCCGTCTCCTGAGGACGTCCGGCCAGGAGACGGAAAGAGAAAAATCTAACGCCGCAAGCCCAACCGCTCGATGACGGTGTTGTAGCGGTCGATGTTTTTCTTCTTCAAATAGTTGAGAAGCTGTCTGCGCTGCCCTACGAGCTTCAGGAGTCCGCGTCGTGAGTGATGGTCTTTTTGATGGACTTTGAAGTGCTCCGTCAGATAATTGATTCTTTCGCTGAGGAGCGCAATCTGAACTTCAGGTGATCCCGTATCGGATGGGTGCATTTTAAAGGTTTCGATAATTTCCTGTTTCTTCTCAGGGGTCATTACCACGGCTGTTTCTCCTTCGTTTCACTTTCGTGAACATGATGTGGATGATCCCGGTTCCAATGGTCCCGCCCTGGTGAAACCACGGTCCGTGGATCATTTGTGTTCAATGTCCGCTGAAACGCTCAGCGGCTCCCTTGAATCACTCGCAATCGACGCTGCTGCCGGCCGTCGGCATGAGGCCACCACAGCGCCACCAAATCCCTCTCAGGCGACAGGAGCTTTACCGGTGCGCCCGTATCCATGAAATTCTGACGATACTCCCTCTCCCAATCGGGATCCAGTGTCCCGTTCCGAACCTGTTTTACCCACTTGTGGCGTGTCAACACCATGCCTCTCAGGTGAGGCAGTGCCTCGTCCATGGAAATGAGCTTTTCCGTCCAGAGATTGTCCAAAGAAGTATCGCACAAATTGTCCAAAGTGGTAGCAAATTCTATTCCAAATTTTCCACTTTTCAAACGCCTCAAGGCACTCACGTGCGCGCCGCACTGAAGGCGGCTGCCAATGTCCGCGGCCAACTGGCGAATGTACGTTCCCTTGGAGCAATGTGCTTCCAGGGTGGCCAAGGGCCACTGGTAGTGCAGGAGCTCCAGGTGATGGATCTGAACTTCACGGGAGGGAGGCTCGACGTCAATTCCCTTGCGGGTCAAGGCATACAACCGCTTTCCCTCAATTTTGACGGCGGCATAGCGGGGAACCTGCTGCAGGTAGGAACCGCGAAATCCCTTCAGCGCCCCGGAGAACTGAGCTTCCGACAATGCCGATCCGTCGTACGATCGCACCACTTCACCCATTTTGTCCAATGTGTCCGTTTCCAACCCCAGGCGGAGGGTGAAACGGTAGAGCTTGTCCTGCACCAGGAGCTGGTCCACGATGCGCGTCGCTCCATTGAGGCAGAGGATCATGACCCCCGTTGCAAAGGGGTCGAGAGTGCCGCAATGCCCGACCTTCTTGATTCCGAGCAGCTTCTTGACCCTGGCTACCAATCCGAAAGAAGTGATGCCTTCGGGCTTGTCAAGGATCAGGATGCCGTCCGGAACAGGGGCCGGGGCGGGAGGAGATTCTATCTCGATCCCGTGCGGAGAATGTTTTGCAGGCTGTGGCTTACTCTCTATCATACGATCCATCCGCCCTGAAGCGAAACAGCGGAAATCCTCATTCAAAGGAAACTTTCCCACGGTTCTTCCGTCATGGAGGCTGCTGCCCAGGAGCACGCTGCACATAGCGGAGTGCTTCTTCCGTGAAGCGGGTGCGCACGGCATCCATAGGCCCTGCCGCGCGAAAGGCCGCCGCCTGCCTGTGTCCTCCCCCCCCGCAATTCTGGGCGCAGGTG
>DAIQOB010000527.1:0-2244 GCA_036788075.1 Syntrophobacteraceae bacterium | reverse complement strand
GGGTGAACCCCTGTCCCTGGCGCAGGAGGATGTGACCTTCAGGGGAGTGGCCATCGAGCTGCGGATCAATGCCGAAGACCCCAAAAGCAATTTCATGGCCAGTCCTGGGGTAGTGCAGATTTACATGTCTCCGGGCGGCCACGGGATTCGACTGGACGGGGCGGTCTACCAGGGATACGAAATCCCCAGGTATTATGATTCGATGTTGGTGAAGCTCACAGTGTACGGTTTCACATGGAGCGAGGCGGTGGATCGCCTCCATCGATCCCTCACCGGTTTCGCCATTGCCGGCGTTAAGACGACTATCCCGTATTATAAACAGATTGTGAAAGATCCCGATTTCATCTCCCAGAACTTTGACACATCCTACATCGAGACCCATCCTCATCTCCTGGACTACCAGGAGGAGGTGCCGGAGATGGAAAAACTGGCGAGCCTCTTGGCCGAGATCAACGCGCACGGGTATAATCCCTATGCGGAATCTTGACAGGCTGCATAAAAGTTGAAGCACATCAAAGTCTTGTATCAGGCATTGTATGCCGTGAGCCACATATAGGAGCCCAGTATGTCGGAGCCCGAACGCGTCACTCCTCAAATGTCCTCTCGCGAAATTCTTGATTTTCTGCGTCGCACTTCCGGGTACTTCATGACCAACAATGAGCGGGATGTGTCCCAGTCCGATTTCAAAGGGCGCATCATGCCCAGCACCACCCTGAAGGTGGCGTCATACCGGGATGCCGCAGGCTATTTCGCCTTCGAGATCTCCGGAGGCGTTTCCGTGCACGTGGATCTGCTCCGTAAGCAGATCAATCCCTTTGAAAAACTGCGCCTCGTCCGCAAAGCCATGCCCAACACTCTGTTGCAGACCGTCTGTCGCGGGCGCAATCTTTTCGGCTACCGACCCTATCCGGACAGCACGATCCGGGAGACGGTTCGGCTTTTTTCTCGATACATCGATGTCTGGCGCATTTACGACTTTCTCAACCATATTCCCAACCTGCTGGTGGTTGCCGACGAAGTCAAAAAGGCGGGCAAGATCCTCATGCCTTCCATTTGCTTCAACACCGGGCCGGAGCACACCAATGCATTTTACGTGGGGAAGGTTCAAGAAATCATCGACGCCATGGGGGAAGACATCATCCTTTCCATCAAAAACCACTCGGCTGTCGGGAGTCCCCACCGCATTGCAGACCTGGTGGGAGCTATCCGGAGTCGTTTCCCCCATCTGCTTCTCGCCTACCATGGCCATAACACCGACGGCACCGACCTGGGGCGCATGGTGTCGGCCGTGCTGGAAGGGGTGAAAATCGTCGAGGTGGCCGACCATGGCCTGGGGGGCATCTACAGCCAGGCCCCAGCCCTCAGCTTCATCCAGATCCTGCACGACTACGGCTTTCACCCGCCGGGCTTCAATGTGCAGCCCATCGTAGACGCTTCGGACATTCTGCGGCGCGAACGCCGGGTGTATGAACGCTTCGAAAGCCCTTACCGGGGGTTCGATCCCACCGTTAAGCGGCACAAGCTGGCGGGAGGGGCCGCCAACATCGCTTTTGAACAGGCGGAAAAGCTCGGTTTGATGGAGCGTATCCACGAGGTGATGAGCGATCTGATCCTGGTGAACCGTGAACTGGGAAATATCTGGTCCGTGACGCCGGGAAGCCAGATTTTCTGGACGACGGCCGTCAACAATGTGATGCACGGTCGCTACAGCAAGCCTTCGGACGATTTGAAGCGGTTGCTGCTGGGGCAATATGGACCGTTCCCCTTTTATGAGCCTCCTGAATGGATCTACCAGCAGGTCCTGGAAAGCAACCGGACGGACGGCAAGAGCTGGAGACAGATCCTGCGCGATGAAGGCGGGATCAGAAAGATTCCCGACGAAGACTTCGACCTGAAGCGTCATCAACTGGTGGAGAAATTGAAGCGCCCGGTCACCGATGAAGAACTCTGCCTTTACCTGCAGTTTCCCCGGGATGCCATGGACTATCTGACCTTCGAAGAGCGCTTCGGTAAGACCTGGCTGCTGCCTCCCGAAGTCTGGCTGCGGCAGAAGGGTTTTGATGAGGGTGAGCGCATCACCATTCCCGACTACGATGGCAAAACCCACACCATCGATGTGGTTTCCACGCGCCGTGTGGGCGATTCCGTGCAGACGTCGCTCCTGGTGGACTATCATTTCCAGTCCTACACGACGCCCGTTCCCAAGAGAGCAGCCGGGAGATCCTAAGTACACTTCCACGGAAT
>DAIQOB010000526.1:0-2253 GCA_036788075.1 Syntrophobacteraceae bacterium | reverse complement strand
AGGATTCCGGGCAGCAGCTCCTTGCGGTCGGAATGGAGAATGCCCACCAAGTCGGCTCCATCGTCCATGGTGATCTGGGGCTTGCCTCCGAGGACGGCGTGGATGTGGCGGTAGTAGGTCTCCTTGTCCTCTCCCTTGATGGCGAACGTGGGGATCTGGTCGTGGATGGAGAGGGATGCCGCGACGTCGTCCTGTGTGCTGAGAGGATTGGAGGCGCAGAGGCGGACATCGGCCCCGCCGGCCTGGAGGGTTTGAGCCAGGAAGGCGGTTTCCGTCGTGACATGAAGGCATGCGCCCAGGCGGAGGCCCTTCAGGGGTTTTTCCTTCTTGAAGCGCTCCTGGATGGAGCGCAGGACGGGCATGGATTGAGCGGCCCACTCGATGCGGAGCTTTCCCTTTTCCGCCAGGCTTTTGTCCTTGATATCGAATTCCATTAAGTCTCCTTGGTTATCATGAAAATCCCCCTCAATCCCCCTTTGATAAAGGGGGCAGGGGGATTTGAAGATGGGTTGAAGATCAGCGTGTGCTTGAGGGTCAGATGCCCGCCTTCTCTCGAAGCGCTTCCACCATGTCCGTCTTTTCCCACGAAAAATCAGGGTCGTTCCGGCCAAAGTGGCCATAACACGACGTCTTTCGGTAGATGGGGCGGAGCAGCCTCAGATGGCTGATCATGTTGGACGGCTTGAAGCTGAAAAGCTCCCGAACGATCTCGGAAATGCGGTCGGCAGGAATTTTGCCGGTTCCGAAGGTATCGACCATCAGGGAAACAGGCTCGGCCACGCCGATGCTGTAGGCAACCTGAACTTCCACGCGGTCGGCGAGTCCCGCCGCGACGATGTTCTTGGCCACATAGCGGGACATATACGATGCCGTGCGGTCGACCTTGGAAGGGTCTTTCCCCGAGAAGCATCCGCCGCCGTGGCTTCCCTGGCCCCCGTAGGTGTCGGCGATGATCTTGCGCCCCGTCAGGCCGCAGTCGCCCATGGGGCCGCCGATGACAAAACGCCCGGTGGAATTGATATAAAACTTGGTTTTGTCGTCGATCAATTCCGCCGGAATGACTTTCTTGACGACCTCTTCGATGATGCCTTCCCGGATGTTCTTGTAAGAGACGGTGGGCGTGTGCTGGGCGGCGATGACGATGGTATCCACCCGCTTGGGCTGGTGATGATCGTGGTATTCGACGGTGACCTGGCTCTTGCCGTCGGGGCGCAGAAAATCGAGCACCCCGTTCTTGCGCACTTCCGCGAGCTTGCGGGTGAGGCGGTGGGCATAGTAGATGGGCATGGGCAGGAGCACCGGCGTCTCGTTGCAGGCGAATCCGAACATCAAGCCCTGGTCCCCTGCTCCCTGTTCTTCGAACATCCCTTCTCCGGGGTTGACGCCCATGGCAATATCGGGCGACTGTTTGTCGATGCTGGTGAGCACCGAGCAGGTTGCCCAATCGAATCCCATGTCAGAATCGTTGTATCCGATGTCTTTGATGGTCTGTCGAACGATTTCCGGGATATCCACCCAGGACGAGGTGGTGATCTCTCCGGCGACAAAGGCCAGGCCGGTCGTCACCAGGGTCTCACAGGCCACGCGTGCCGCCTTGTCCTGCTGGAGGATGGCATCCAGGATGGAATCCGAAATCTGGTCGGAAACCTTATCGGGATGCCCTTCGGTAACAGATTCTGAAGTGAACAGGAAATGACTCATGGACATGATGGAATTTTCTCCTTTTTGTAAGGCTTGTTATTCTCACCCAGCAGGACAACTTTGGGCTCGTGATTTGCGATTTCATGCTCCTCGTAGTGAGCATAGGTGACAATAATGATGAGGTCTCCCCTGGCTCCCATCCGGGCCGCCGCTCCATTGAGGCAAAAATCGCCTTTCCCTGCGGGTCCCGGAATGGCATAGGTATCGAACCGAGCGCCGTTGTGAACGTTGTAAACCTTGATCTGTTCATATGGGAGGATGTCCGCGGCCTTCATGAGCTCCTCATCGATGGTGAGGCTGCCTTCGTAATGGAGGTCGGCGTCGGTGACTCGTGCACGGTGTATTTTGGATTTGAGCAGCAAACGTTGCATTGTTTTCTCCTGAAGTCATGGAATGCGGTTTGAAAGAAGTGCCCTTCACGCGGAAGCATTCAAAATGCAGTTGTCGATGAGGCGGGTGGCTCCCACAAAGACAGCCAGGGCCAAAAGGGTGGGACCCTCTATTTGCTGAGCCTCCTGAAGTGTCTCGGGGTGGCGCATTTCCGCATAATCG
>DAIQOB010000525.1:0-2255 GCA_036788075.1 Syntrophobacteraceae bacterium | reverse complement strand
GATGTTTTCAAGACAGAAAGACAGGGTTTTTCGGATGTTGGCTTCGTCATCCACAATCAGGATCTTCAGGGAGTCAACCGCCATGGTCCAGGTCTCCGATTGAATTGTTGTCCTGCACTACTCGTCAGATCGAGGGCTCATGCCTCTGGGAAAGATCACGTATAATAAAAGAATACCGGCAGAGGAATCTAAACCCTATTATAATCCTGCCACCCTGAAAATTCCTTGAATTCGTTTGATTTTAAGATTCTACGGCCGATGGTGTCTGGAAACAGCGAAGCGAAGGAGATGGACATGAGCAAATACATGCAACTGAAGGTTACCGTGAGCCCGGCTTATTCAGGAGACCTGGAAAAAGTGTACCCGAAACTGGCCCGGCACATGGGATATCTGGATGCAAATCTCGTCGGGCAGAATCCGTCGCTTTATGAGCTCGCCGGGCAGCTGGATCAGCTTCTCTATCGTTTTGAAGGAACGCAGCTGAGAACCGTCCTGCTCCAGCACGCGGAAAAACTCCGAGTGCTCCACAAGGGCATCGTGGAGCGCATCGCCAACTGGAATCTGGCCGAGGCGGATCGGATGCTGTACGAAATGGAAGATCTCTTCGAGGACATAGAATCCGCCCTGGATTAGGATTCGGTCTGCCGGTCTTCTCTCTCACCTCACGGGCTTCGGGTGCTCTCCTGTGCAAGGCTCGGCACGCGCACTGGGCGGTTCACCAGAAAAATGCCGGCGCCCACCAGGAGTAGCGCTGTGATGAGGGCGTGTGTGAGAGGCTCTTTCAGAAAGAGACTGCCGGCGATCACGCCAAACAGGGGTGTCAGAAAGGTGAAGGAAGCCAGCCGCGCGACGGGGTAACGGCTGATGAGCCAGAACCAGACGAGATAAGTAATGAAGGCGATCCAGACGATCTGGTACACGAGGCATCCAACGATGGTCGGCGTTATTTCCCTTATACCGGGCTCGCCCAGGGCCATGGAGCCCAACTGCAGAACCACGGCCGAAACCGCCAGCTGGTAGAGCAGCGTCTTGGCCGGCTGAATCCGAGCCAGCGGGCCCGCTTTGACGAGGACCGTCGTCGCTCCCCAGAACACTGCCGCCCCGACCAGCATGGCGTCTCCAATGAGCATGCGGCGCGTGGGGAGCTGCAGCGACTCACCGAAGGCCACGAGAATGCCTGCAAAGGCGCAGCAGAGGCCGATGATCTGACTGGTGCGCAGGTGCTCGCCGGGAATGAAGATTTGTGCGCCGATGGCCACCACAAAGGGGGAAGTGTAGAGGTAAATGACGGCCCGGGAAGCATTGGTGAATTCGAGCCCCCAATAAATGAGGAGGAATTCCCCGGAGAAGAGCAAACCGGCGGCGATTCCCCACCACAGGGTCCCGTCCCGGTCCAGGATGGGCTCCCGTCGCACCACCATCCAGAGCCAGAGCAACACCGTGGCGCCCAGAGATCTGATGGCGGCCTGCAGCAGGGGGGAGATATCCACATTGACGACCTTGATGACGACCTGCTGCAGGCCCCAACTGGCGCACAAAATCACCAGCAATGCCATGGCGCTCAGCCCCAGGTGCTCCTGCCGACGGATCACGCCGTAATCTTTCCCCATGGAATTCCCTTCGGTATGGGCAGGCCGACGGTTCCTCCGCCTGCCGGTTTTTTTTATCGTATCGGGCTGTCGCCATCACATGGGCAGCCAGCGCATTTCTCTTCATCCTGTCGAATCAGGATACACTACCCCTGAACGAGAGAAAGATCAATTTTCAGGACCTTCTTTGTGAGGGATTTGTTAAAGTGCCCCAGCACGAATTGGGAGAGAGCACGTTCAGGAAGGTGGGCTTCGGGAGAGGAGAGCTGCGGATTTCCCCGTGAGTCCTGCATAGAGGCTTCCGCTGAGGGATCCAGAGTGGATGAAATGAGGAGAGATGAACATGTTTGCATTGTATCAGCCTGATGGTGGAATTTTCGGGATCGGCGAAACCGCCGAAGCCGCCAGGGCCGATGCCGCCGAGTGGCTGGAGGGGGGCATGGATGAAGCCCTCCGGGCAGAGCTGTTCCATGCCGGGCAGGCCGAAAGGAGCGACAGGCTTTACATACGGGAATGCACCCCCGCGCTTGCAGCCGCAGTCCTGGAAGACAGCGGCACCGTCGTCTACGATGTGAATCAGGAAGGACTGTTGGACCTCATCGAAATCATCGAGTAACGGTCGTTTCCCCCATCGGGTAAACTACTGGACCTCGATCCTGTTTCCCG
>DAIQOB010000524.1:0-2257 GCA_036788075.1 Syntrophobacteraceae bacterium | reverse complement strand
ACCGTGGATCTGCGACAGGACGTGATCGATCTGGCCCGGATAGATGTTGACCGCGCGGAAAATGAACATATCGTCGGAACGACCCATGAGATGATCATGGCGGGGAAGAGGGTTGCCGCAGGGGCAGGGCTCCGGGATGAGGCGCGTCAGGTCTCGTGTGCGGTAGCGGATGAGGGGCGCGGCTTCCTTGTGGAGACTGGTCACAACCATCTCTCCCATTTCGCCCGGGCGCACCGGCTCCAGAGTCTCGGGATCCAGGATTTCCAGGATGTAGTAATCCGCCCAGTAATGAACCCCCTGGTGGGCCATGCATTCAAGCCCAATGCCGGGCCCGTAGAGCTCCGTCAATCCGGGGATGTCGAAGAGGTGCTCCGCTCCCGTGATTTCCTGAATCCTCTGGCGCATCTTCTTGCTGTGGCGTTCCGCGCCGAAAATGAACTTCTTGAGGGCAATGCGGTCCCTCAACCCACGCTGCTCGATCTCTTCGGCGATGAGCAGGGCCATGGAGGCCGTGGCGCAAAACACGCTGCTCTGCATGTCCTCGAGCATCTGGCAGTGAATCTCTGTGTTGGCAGGCCCGACGGGAACCGACAGAGCGCCGAAGCGTTCGGCACCCAGCTGAAATCCCACTCCGGCGGTCCACAGCCCGTACCCGACGGCAATCTGGACTCTGTCCTCGCGGCTCAGGCCGGCCATCTCATAGCACCGTGCGAACATGGTCGCCCAGTCGTTCAAATCTTTTTGAGTGTAACAGAGTACCTTTCGTTTTCCGGTGGTGCCGGAGGATGCATGGATACGAACGATTTTTTCAAAGGGAACGGACCGCAGGGGGAAAGGGTAACCTGATTGCAGGTCATGAGCCGTGACAAAGGGCAGACGGCGCAGGTCATCCAGGGTACGGATGCTCTCGGGCGAAACCCCTGCGTCATCGAGGCTTTTTCGATAATAAGGTGAATTGTGGTATGCGTGTGCTACTGTCCATTTCAGCCCTTCCAGCTGCAGGGCTTCCAATTCCTCGCGAGAGGTGAAAGCTGGCATGAAAGAAACACTCATTGAGCAGATCTCCTTTGTGTGAAGCACCTCGATTTTGTTCCCCCTTTCCATATCACAAATGATTCTGAATTTTGACAAAAACTGTAAAAAAATCCTGTAGACATCCGATACTCCTGTGGATGAGAAAAAAAGGGGCGAAAAAGGAGGGGATCGCTGAGAATAGCTTTGACAAATGTTCCCGGGAAAGACTATGAATCTGAGGCGCTTCATGTAGATGAATCTTAGTTTTTGTTACAATTACACTCATTTGGTTGAACCGATATGCACACAGTCCCCAAAGTCTCCATCATCGTCCCCATTCGCAACGAGGCGGAAAACATTGCCTCGCTGGCAAGCGAAGTGACGTCCGCCATGAGCGGAACAGACTGGTCCTGGGAATGCCTTTGGGTGGACGACGGCTCAGACGACGCGAGTCTTTCCATCTTGAAGGACCTCTGCCGGAACGATTCGCGTCACCGGTACCTGTCTTTCGAAAGGAACGCCGGCCAGTCCGCGGCCCTATGCGCCGGGTTTCAGATGGCCCGTGGGGAAATTCTGGCCACCATCGATGGGGATGGACAAAACGATCCATCCGATCTTCCCAGGGTGGTGGCAATGGTATCTGATGGCGGAACGGATATGGCCAACGGGTACCGAGCCCGACGTCGGGATACCCTCGTGCGCAGGCTGTCGTCCCGCATTGGCAATGGCTTCAGAAATCTCATGACAGGGAAGACTGTCAGGGATGTGGGGTGCTCCACGCGCGCCTTCCGCAGGGAATATGTGCAGTCTCTGCCTCGATTTGCGGGAATGCATCGCTTTCTTCCCACGTTGGTGGCCATGCAGGGGGGGCGTTTGGCGGAAACACCTGTCAATCATCGTCCCCGCCTGAGGGGGAAGAGCAAATATGGTCTTCACAACCGACTCTGGGTGGGCCTGGCGGACACGTTTGGCGTCCTGTGGCTGCGGAAGAGGGCGTTCCGTTATTCAATCGCGTCTTCCAGCAAAATGGAGGAATGATCTTCTAAGAAGCCCGGTCCTTCTGCGCGGAATAAACCTTCAGCGTCACCCATCGGCCTTTGGAATAATGGAATCCTTCCAGCGTGCAGACGACCTGCGGCGCGAGGCCCAATTCCTGTGCTTTTGCCAGAAAGGCAGGCTCGACTTTTTGGGTAAGGATGGCCAGGGTATCCGGCCGCGCCGACAGAGCCTCGGCAGTCTCTTC
>DAIQOB010000523.1:0-2267 GCA_036788075.1 Syntrophobacteraceae bacterium | reverse complement strand
GGCGGCGTCGTAGGCGGCGTCGTTCCCCACCCTGGCCCCCGTGAGCGGGGCGGCGGCTCTCGCACCTTCCTTGTGGCGCCCGGTCTTGAGCACGATCACCGGCTTCACGCGGGCCGCAGCGCGCGCCGCCGACATGAATTTGCGGGAATGGACGGCGGATTCCATGTACAGGAGGATGGCGCGCGCCGAAGGATCATTGGCCAGGTAGTCCAGCATGTCCCCGAAATCCACATCGGCCATGTCTCCGAGAGCGACAAAATGAGAAAACCCGATATGGCGTTCAGCCGCCCAATCCAATACGACCGTCTGCACGGCCCCCGACTGGGCCACAAAAGCGATGTTCCCGGGCAGAGCGCGCACACGGGAGAAGTTCACGTGAAGACCATGGCGGGGAACCGTCACCCCCATGCAGTTGGGTCCCAGGACACGCAGCAGGTAAGGCTTCGCCGCTTCCAGGATGGGGTCGTACCCGCCCTCGCCGCCCAGGTCGCCTCCCGAGCCGAATCCCGAAGTAATGACGACCGCCGCTTTCGTCCCCCGCTTTCCCAGCTCCGCAATCAATTCCGGCACCGATGCCGGAGGGGTAGCGATGATCGCCAGTTCAGGGACTTTCGGAAGACTGTCCAGGTTGGGGTAAGCCGGAATGCCGTCGATGGTTTCGCGGTTCGGGTTGACCGCAAACAGTTCCCCCCGGAAGCCTCCATTCCAGAGATTTTCCGTCAGCACCCGCCCGATGGAGGCCTTCCTGGAAGTGGCTCCGATGAGGGCAACGGATGCGGGCTTGAAAAAATACTCAAGATTGCGGACTGTCATGTCCTCTTCTCCATGAGCTCATGAGGAGCATTACCCATGGCTTGTTTTTTGCGCTTCTGTCAGGATGCCTTCACTTTTTCCATCAAAGCCTTCATGGCTTCCATGTACGCGGAAAAGCCCCTCATAAAAATGTCATTGTGGTTGGCGCCCGGAATCTTCAGCAGCGTCTTCTCACGGGCGGGCGACGCATCATAGAGAGCCTGCCCGTCGGAGAACGGAATGATGTGGTCCCCTTCCGCATGGATGATCAAGGTCGGCTTCTGAAAACCCCGGATCTTGTCCACGTTGTGGAACCCCTCTTCCTCGCGGAATCCGAGGGCTTCGGCATCGACTCCCAGGAGCTCCAGCAGGGGAACGAGGTAAGCGAACCCGCTTTCAACAATGAGCCCCGCGATGTCCTTTTCGTAATGGGAAGCCAGTTCCAGGGCGGAGGCACTGCCGAGGGACCTCCCCATGACGACGAGGGGGCCGGCACAGCGGTACTTCCCCAGCCAATCCCGGGCAAAGGCAAAGATGGTATGACAGTCCCGCATGATGGCCGTGACCGTCGGTGTTCCTGTAGAACGCCCGTAGCCTCGATAGTCCACCGGCAGGAAGTTGATTCCCATACCTTTGTAGAAGGGTCCCAGGTCGTCGTAATCGGCAACGATTTCCCCGTTGCCATGAAAAAAGAGCAAGTTGCACGCGGCTTCACCCGCCACGTGAAACCGCCCCGCCACTTCCACTCCCCCTTCCACCGGGATGGAGACATCCACCGCACCGCCGGGGGCTTGATGCATGGCCGGCTCGCGTCGGGGATGAAAAATGCGTGAAAGTACGTCAGGGCGGTCCAGTTTGGACAAAGCGGTTTTCAAAGCAACATTGTCGGACATGCATTCCCTCCCGGCTCAAAGGCTTGTTCCGCAGGATGTGTGGACGTGTTCCAGCAAAAGCATAGACCTGAAATGGCTTTATGCAGGTATACAATAAACGGACGGAGCCGTGCAAAACAATCTCGACTTCATCCGGCCGGATGTGGGATATTGAGCGGGCAGTGAAGCTCGAATGATTCTGGGGAACGGCGGGAGAGATGGCAAAGCTCATTTATGTGATGATAGGAGGAAGCCTGGGCGCCCTGAGCCGCTACGGAGCGACGCTTCTGGCTGTGAGGCTCTTCGGCCCCCAATTTCCATGGGGCACGCTGTTCGTGAACCTCGTGGGCTGCTTTTTCATCGGCCTCTCCTTTGCCTTGGCCGAGCGTACCTCTTTCATGACACCTTCTGTCCGCCTCTTCTTCGTAACGGGCTACCTCGGGGCTTTGACAACCTTTTCCACCTATGCCATCGAGAGCGTGAACGCCTTCACCTCCGAAGCCTATCTCACCGTACTGGCCAATGTGCTCTCCAACAACCTCGGCGGCGCCGGCATGGTCTTTCTGGGCCTCTGGCTGGGCCGAATCCTCTGATCCCCCTACC
>DAIQOB010000522.1:0-2267 GCA_036788075.1 Syntrophobacteraceae bacterium | reverse complement strand
ATCCTCTATCAAAACGATGGAGAGTATGACCGTAGTCGGTGTGATGATTTGCGCCGACATCAACAGTATATGCACCATCCTTTGCAGCGGCTATAATGAGCATGAGGTCGGGCAGCGGTTCTCGGGCAAAGGCCTGTGCGGATTCTTTCAGAAGCCCTACCAATTGGAAGAGCTCCGCCTTTGCCTGCAAAAAGCTCTCGAGACAGACCCGACCGGACCGGCTTTTGGTACCCGTTACGAAAAAAACTTGGCATATGGAGCGCCGTCCATCATGAACGAAGCATTCACTTCTCCCATCATCAGGGCCAGACAGCTGACGCGGATCTACCGCCTGGGCCAGGCTGAAATCGCCGCAGTCGATCACATCGACCTGGATATTCTTCCTGGTCAAATGGTTGTGCTGAAAGGCAACAGCGGCTCGGGCAAGAGCACTCTGCTCTCTTTACTGGGGGGATTGGATCAACCGACGGAAGGGGAGCTTCATGTGGCGGGCCGGGACTTGCGCAAAGCCTCTCCTGCCGAGCTCACTGACTACCGCCGCTCGTCGGTCGGCATCATTTTTCAATCCTTTAACCTGCTTCCCACCCTGACCGTCCTGGAAAACACCTGCCTCCCGGCACTCCTGGCGGGAAAGCCGTCCAACCAGGTGAAAGCCAGAGCCCTTGAGCTCCTCGACTGGCTCAAATTGAATTTCAGGCTCCAACACCCGCCCTCCCATCTCTCGGGAGGCGAAATGCAACGCACCGCCATCGCGCGGGCCCTCATCAACGATCCGGCCATCATCCTGGCGGACGAGCCGACCGGCAATCTCGACAGCCGCAACGGCGAAATCGTCATGGAGCTCTTGTGGGAGCTCAACAATAAATTGGGACGCACCGTCGTCATCGCCACTCACAGCACCCTGGCCGACCGGTACGCCGGTCTCTCTCTTTTCCTCAAGGACGGGGTCATCGCTGAAAAATCATGAAGAAAACGGTTTTTCTCCTGCGCCTGTGGACCTGGTTCAGCCTCCGCCAACTGCGCTCCCAATACTGGCGTACACTGACCGTGCTCCTGGGCATCGCCCTTGGAGCTGCAGTCTTCACCAGTGTGCGCCTGGCGGTCAATGCCTCGGTGGATTCCTTTGCGAACAGCATGGACACGCTGGCAGGCAATGCGGACTGGACCGTTGTGACTCCCGGTGCACGAGTCCCGGAAAGACTCGTGGCCGCACTGGAGAAGCACCCGGCCGTAGAGACGGCTTCCCCCCTCCTTTCCACATATGTCCGTCCCGCAAACAATGGGGGTGAGCCGTTTCTCCTCATCGGTCTCGACCCCATCTCCGACCGGGACATGCGCCAATGGAGCTCTACCGGCACCAGTGAAAGGGGCTCCTCCTGGTTGACACTCATACGGACACCGTACACCATCCTCCCGGGCAGGAAGCTCTCGGAGCGATGGCACAAGGCTTCAGGGGATTCCATCACACTGGAGCATGCCTACAGGACGGTCGACTTCCGGGTGACGGACATTCTTGAGCCCGAAGGACTGGCTCTCGCGGAAGGCGGAGCGATCGCTCTGACGGATATTGCCACTTTTCAGGAATTTACCGGGCTCCACGGCTGGGTCGACAGGATCGACCTCCGCCTCAAAGCATCGGCTCAAAACGATGCGGCACGCTCTATCGCAGCGATACTCCCGGAGGGGACTGTCCTGGAAAAGCCAAGTGAAGCCAGAGAAAGCGGAAAGCTGATGGTTCGTTCCTATCGACTCAATCTTTCCGTCCTGAGCTTCGTTTCCCTGTTTGTGGGAATGTTCCTCATCTTCAGCCTCGTCTCCCTCCACGTCACATCGCGACGCCATGAAATGGCCATACTTCGATCTCTTGGCGCGTCTTCGCGGCTGTTGTTCTTTCTATTTCTACTGGAAGGCGCGTTCTTCGGTGTGGCGGGATGGGTCGCAGCCATCCCCCTGTCATCCTTCCTGGTACGCCGGTTGGTGGAGCAGGTCAGCGCAACGGTCAGCCACCTTTTCGTCCGGGTGCAGGTGGACCAGTTGCCGCTCAATCCATTAGAGGCAGCATCCTCTTTTGCACTGACTCTCCTCGTCTCCTTGCCGGACGCCATTCAACCCGCCCTTGAAGCGAGGAAGGTCCATCCGCGGGAAGTCTTCCTGAGGCACGATTCCTGGGAAAACAGGTCACTGGGACCTCAGGGCTTCGCCCTCCTGGGCGCCCTGCTGATCCTGACCGTGTGGCCCCTGGTCAGGCTTCCCGCCCTACACGGCGT
>DAIQOB010000521.1:0-2272 GCA_036788075.1 Syntrophobacteraceae bacterium | reverse complement strand
TCCTCAGCAAACCGGAGATCTGTGAAGTCTCCACAACTCCGCTGCAATAGCCTTCGTATTCTCCGGCGAGGATGATGGGAGCCAGGAAGATGACGATCGGGGTGGGGGCCCCGAGTTTGCTCATGAGAACATCGGTGATATAGGGCGCCTTATCTCTTCGCATGACCGCTATGTGGGAGCGAGCGGACATATCGACTCCTACAGTAGGTTTACCGTCTTGCTCCAGCGGAGAGTAACTGACCGCGATGGAGTCTCGGTTGAAAACACCCATACCCCTGAAGGCCGGAGTGGCGCTTTTGACTATTTCGACATAATGCTGCATGTCCTCATAGGTGTTTGTGTTTGGGTTTCCGATCAGAGTTGAAAGTATGTGAACATTCCTGTGGTGCTCCTGAATCCAGT
This sequence comes from Syntrophobacteraceae bacterium, assembly GCA_036788075.1. Classification (GTDB taxonomy): domain Bacteria; phylum Desulfobacterota; class Syntrophobacteria; order Syntrophobacterales; family Syntrophobacteraceae; genus Desulforhabdus. Next base: position 1,870 of record DAIQOB010000521.1, on the reverse strand, counting down.
CCGCCAGGATCTTTCGGGCTGTTTCGGATCCAGAGGAGACTCTGGCTCCAAGCGCCTGGGTTTGCTTGTCCTGGTACTCTCTCATGCTCGAAACCATGAGAACGGTCGAAGGCAGGAGGATCAGAGAGAACATCACTACAAAGAGCGCCTGACTGTAGGGCATGCGGATCCCTGACGCTCCTCTCGTGAATTGGAAGAGGATCAAAACGAGTGATGCCGCGAAGGCATTGAATAGACCATTCAAGGATTGCTTGAGCATGATGACAAAGGTGCTCTGGAGCTGGATTCCCATGAGCTGGTGATAAAAGAGATAGATCAGTGGCATGCCGAGACATGCCCAGTAAAGGATGTCGTAAACAACCAGATTGCCTTTGCGCCTGGAATACAGGCCGGCAACAAAAACTGCCTCTGCCGCGAAGATGATGATCGCCCATGGATGGTTCCAGAGAATGTAGGTGCAAGTCCCCGCGGCAATGCCGGCGACGACCCCGAAAGCTCCGCCAATGGTCATGATGGCGAGCATCGTGAAGAAGGACCCGAACAGGAAGTCGACATCGAAGAAAAGCGGCAGTTTGAACCAGTTGCCGAGAAAACCGAGCACGCAGAACAGGAGGCAAGCCGAGATCTTTGTGGAGATTTTCATGGCCTTCATAGAGAAATCTTCCCTCTGTACACAATGTCCAGCCGTCGCTGGTCCTTAGTCTCCCTGAAGGACTTTCCGGATCACGCTGGACAGCTCGTGCTTCCCAAAAGGCTTGGACACAAATCCGTCGATGTCGAATGTGGCAGCTGTTTTTTCATTGATCATCTCATTGTGGCCGCTGCAGACAATCACGGGCATCCCCGGTCGGATGCGCTTCACTTCATTGGCCAGGTCGAGTCCCGTCATGCGAGGCATGGTGTAGTCCGTGACGAGGAGATCAAACCAGTAGGGGTTGGAGGCAATGATCTCCAAAGCCTCCCTGCTGCTGGTCGTGGTGGTTACACTGTAGCCCAGCCGTTCGAGCATGCGCTGTGCCAATTCCACGATGGGTCTTTCGTCGTCGACGACAAGGACATGTCCCTTTCCACCCAACGCTTCCTGGAATTCCTGGGCGCTCTCTCCAGCCTCCACGGTGATCCTGGGCAAATAGATGCAAAATGTGGTCCCTGCGCCCGGGTTGCTCTCCACCGTGATCGCCCCGTTGCAGTTCTTGACGATCCCGTGCACAACCGACAGCCCCATCCCGGTTCCTTCCCCCTTCTCCTTGGTGGTAAAGAAGGGATCGAAGATCTGGGCCGCCACTTCTTCACTCATCCCGTGCCCCGTGTCGACAACGCTCAACCGGATATAGTCTCCGGGCAGCAGATCCGGATGGGGGCGCGGCTCCTCGTCGCCCAACGAAATCTCCGTGAGCTCGACATCCAGGATTCCTCCTTTGGTTCGCATGGCGTGGGCCGCATTGGTGCACAGGTTCATGATGATCTGGTGGATCTCGGTTGGATCCGCCAGGATTCTGCTCCGGGGAGATACTTTCGCCTTTTGGGTTATGGCAATGGTTGAGGGAAGTGTCGCCCGAAGCATTTTGATGGCTTCCTTGACGATGTAGGTGATCTCGACCGGTCTTGGCTCTCGCTCGGTTTGCCGGCTGAACGTGAGGATTTGCTTCACGAGCTCCTTGGCTCTCAGGCCTGCCGAAAGGACCTGTTTCAGATCACTGCCGAGGGTGCTCCCCCCAGGGGCTTCGTCCAGCGCCATCTCCGTGTATCCGATGATGGCACTCAAAATATTGTTGAAATCGTGTGCGATACCGCCTGCCAAATGTCCGATGGCCTCCATCTTCTGGGCCTGTCTCAGCTGCACTTCCGCCTGAGCACTCTCCTGCTCGAT
>DAIQOB010000520.1:0-2276 GCA_036788075.1 Syntrophobacteraceae bacterium | reverse complement strand
TTCCCACGCCCTAGATCTCTGCCCATACCAGATCCTTCAGCCTGAGCTCATGGTCTTTGAAAGCTGTCGTCGCGGAGAGGTCACGTGTCCTGGGGCGCGGCAGATCAACCGGGACATCTTTCTTGATCCTTCCGGGGCGCTTGCTCATCACCACGACCCGGTCGGCCAGGGTAAGGGCCTCGGCGATGCTGTGGGTCACAAAAAGCACCGTGCATCGGGCTTCCTGCCAGATGCGCAGGAGTTCCAACTGCATGCTCTCGCGGGTCAGCGCGTCCAACGCGCCGAACGGTTCGTCCATGAGCAGGACGCGCGGTTTGTTGGCTAGGGCTCGGGCGATGGCCACGCGCTGTTTCATTCCCCCGGACAGTTCATGAGGATAGCTGGATTCAAAACCCTGTAAACCCACGAGCTCGATGTAATGACTGCAGAGTGCCTCGATCTCCCTGCGAGGTACCCTTCGCAGGGAAGGACCGAACTCCACATTTTCTTTCACGGTCTTCCATGGAAAAAGCAGATATTCCTGAAATACGAGGCCACAGCGTACGTCAGGGCCTTTGACGTCCCTTCCGTCCACCTGCAGGGTGCCGGATGTGATTTCTTCCAATCCCGCGACCATCTGTAGAAATGTTGATTTGCCGCAACCTGAAGGCCCGACAATGGCTACGAATTCCTCCTGCCTCACCTGCAGGGAAAGATCCCGCACGGCATGGACGCTCTCTCCCTTGCGGCCGGGAAAGATCTTGTTCAGATTGCGGGCTTGAATGAGTGGCATGAAGAGTCCTTTGGAGATGAACTTTGAGGATGCAAATGGCTCACAGCGGTCTACAGCAGCCAGCAATCTATAGATGGAAAGCCTGGGGAGTTCAAATGGGTAATATGAATGGAAATGGGTCTCTATCATCGATAAAAGCGATGCAGGATTCTCTGCCCACGCAGTGCTAGCACTTCTGTCAGTCTATGGGGCAACCCGTCGAGGAAATGGTGATCGTTCAGCTGTTAGACTTTAACTATTCACAATAACAAATACTTAAGCTTAAGTGGCCTGAGTACTGCCCGGACCCGCACGCAAGCACCCTTGGCCGGTAAAGATTGAAGGGTACAGTGATCTCTAACGGATGAGCGTCTGAGTCATTTCTCTGAACATTTGTCTATCGTAGAATCCGATGATATTGCGTATTTGCATTCGAATTACCTATTTGAATTCACCTCTACCAATAAATTAGTGTTTCGTGATCAAGCTTTATGAATGTGGAAATTAATTTTTGGAAAATGGGAGGAAAGCAGGAATGATTTCTCTGACTCTTTGCTATCCCGAAGGCCATTACGGATAGCTCAGCCACCACGAGCCGGTAACGAAGTTTACCGGTCTGCGCACTCCCCTGATCGAACCGCTCACGGGCAAGATCTCCCATGGCAGGCACTACTCACCGAGACCTTTCTCATCGATCTGGCGAAGCACTTGAAACTGCTGGGGTTCGGTGAAAACGCCATTCAGGGAAACGACGGCACCATGCATCCTATCGAGCGTGGGGAGGAATTTTAGCTTCGAGCCTTCGCCAACATAATAATGGAAAACGCCAAGTCGGCGCCCTCTGTACCCGAGTCGAGTCCCGCACGCGAGGAGGATAATCCGGTGGAACTCTACTTTACTTGCCCTGTAACTGGAAAGGGATACCTGTCGGAAGACTGGCGAATCCTGGGTGAGCTGAAGATGCGGGAAAACCCGGAGGGAGGCAAGGTGCTTGTGGGAACGGTAGAGGTCGAATGCCCCTGGTGCAGGCGTGCGCACGCCTATCCCACGGAGGAGCTGGTCTGTCCTTTGTCTCGGGCTGAAACAATGAGAACATGAGAACACTTTTTGAGGAGGGGAGAGTGGAGAGCACGAAGAATATCTTTGCGACGAAAACGGGCATCATCGCGGTGGGTGCCATCATCGGGGTGTTGGCCGCATTGCTGCAAAAATGGGGAAACCCCGGCAACATGGGTATTTGTGTGGCCTGTTTCGATCGGGACATCACGGGCGCGTTGGGCCTGCACCGGGCGGAAGTGGTGCAGTACCTGAGGCCGGAGATTCTGGGGTTTGTGCTGGGGTCTTTCGCTGCCGCCCTGGCGGTTGGTGAGTTTAAATCCAGGGGTGGCTCAGCGCCTCTCGCCCGGTTCGTATTGGGCATGACCGCTATGATCGGTGCGCTTGTTTTTCTGGGCTGCCCGTGGCGTACGCTTCTGCGCCTGGCGGGGGGCGACGGCAATGCCCTCTTCGGGCTTGCAGGTCTTGT
>DAIQOB010000519.1:0-2279 GCA_036788075.1 Syntrophobacteraceae bacterium | reverse complement strand
CGTTTCCCAGAGGGATTCCATGGCTGCCAGCTTGACCGGCTGCACCTTGGCGACTTCCGCTCCGTGCATGTGTCCCTGTACAATTTCCACTACGGAAAAGATCAGGGCCAGGGAAAGCCCCATGCGGAAGGATTTGGTGAAAAAAGAGACATGCTGCTTCTTCAGAAGATGATAAGCGCAGATGCTCATGACGAAAAAGCCGGAAAGGATGTAAGCTGCGCTCAGGGTGTGCACGATGGTGTGCCATGCAAAGGGCTGGGTGACGACAGCAAGGAAATCGGTGAGTTCCGCTCGTCCGTTGCGGATGGTGAACCCCACGGGATGCTGCATCCAGGAGTTGGCGATGAGGATCCAGAGGGCCGAAAGGTTCGATGCAATGGCCACCAGCCAAATGCTGACGGCGTGTGCCCTGGGGGAGAGCTTGTTCCATCCGAAAGCCCACACGGCGATGAAGGTGGATTCCAGGAAAAAGGCCAGGGTGGCCTCGATGGCCAGGAGGGAGCCGAAAATATCTCCGACGTAAGTCGAATATCTGGACCAGTTGGTCCCGAACTGAAATTCCAGGGTGATTCCGGTCACCACCCCGATGGCGAAATTGATGAGGAAGATTTTTCCCCAGAATTTGGCCATGTTTTTGTATTCTTCATCCCCCGTCCTGACATACCGGGTTTCCATGATGGCGATGAGTATGGAAAGCCCGAGGGTCAGGGGCACAAACAGAAAATGGAAAATTGTGGCAGCCGCGAATTGCAGCCGCGAAAGCATGAGGACGTCCATGTTCTCCTTCCTCTCCTGGGTAGATGAATGATGCTGGGTGGATTGTGAATGAATGGGGTGGCTCAAAGAGAGGGTCTTGTCCTTCGAACCAAAGAACGATCATGCTGCGACGGGGTGCATCGCAGCATGAAGAGATTCCCTGTGCTCGTTTCTAGGAAAGCATCCCCGCGATTTCCTTGCCATACCCCTGAGCCATCTGAACCCCGCCGCCAAGGGAAGCGGATTTCAACATGAGCGGTCCCTTGGCCATTTTCATTCTGAAAACATTCTGCATGGTGCTGAAGATGCGTCCCGGAGCCTCGCCGCTCCAGCCGTAAGCCCCGAAAGCTCCACCCACCTTGCCCTCGAGGTCGGCCTTTTCCAGGAGAAAGAGAAATGTCTTCATGCTGCCGATCATTTCACCATGGTACGTGGCGCCTCCAAGGACGACGGCGTCAAAGTCTGCCGCGTTGATGCCCTTCTTCTCGTATTCATTCACGTTGATGACCGTGACGTCTACGCCCGACAAGCGCATCCCCTCAGCGATGAGATCTGCGATGCTCCTGGTCTGATTGGTCCGCGTCGCATAAATTACCAATGCTTTTGCCATGTTGTACTCCTTCCTGTCTGTCGGTAAAGTTTGATCGTTTTCAAGCTATTCAACCGGCGTAGTCTTACATAACACTGAAATTTATCACACAGATTGCACCGATTGCGACAACTGTCTCCCATCCGTCCCTACCCTATCCAAGAACACCACAATCCAAAAGATGACTCTTCATGCAGGGACATCCTTAAAGCAAGGCTGGGCTGAACCAGGGCTTTACTTCGTTCTGCCGCTCTTCCGTAGATGACGCTCCCATTCTGCCTCGGCCAACTGTTTGATCTTGTAGGCCGAATCACGCAAGACGCCGTAAAGCACACCGCACCCGGCGTCTTCCCGCACCCGGTCTCCTTCATCCGCAACTTCCGCCATGCGGCTCGCCAATGCCAGAGTGATCTGAATCATTTCGTCACAGGGCTTCATTGAGGTTTTTACTCCACGCATCAAAGGAAACTCCGCTCAGGTGCATACTTTACCAGTTTTTTAGCAAGTCCAAGGCCAAAAATGGGGGTGTAGGAAGTTTCATTTTTTATTCATATATTTCGGATGATTAGTCCATGTGATCCTGGTGGGAGTGGATTGAAATCGGGGGAGCGAGACATCGATGAGACACTTCCGCGGGGGCGGCATGGGCGTTTCGGGGATTTTTTCGCCACCGTGCCACAGCATGGGCGGGATAGAGCGCGAAAGCAGGACGTACGATGCCGCAAATAAAGGAGGTTTGGTCTTCATCTTCGGGCGATGCGCCGTTTGGGCCGATGTGCACGATGCGCATGCAAATGTCTCGCAGAAACATTGAGACAAAACTGTCTCATGAGACACTGGCGCGAGAAAGCCGTGACGCCGGCGAATTTCAGCCGGGCAGCCGGGTAGGGTGCATTTCATGCACCATCGCAACTGCCTCAGCGATTTTCAGGAT
>DAIQOB010000518.1:0-2283 GCA_036788075.1 Syntrophobacteraceae bacterium | reverse complement strand
TGATAGAAATTTCTTTTAAAAAAAACAGCGAAAGTCAGCGCTCTGTCAGCGTCCTCAGCGTCCCTCCCCCGTCCATTCGAAACCAAGACGACTTCTTCTTGGAGGAGGCTAAGAATATCCCATGAAAATTCTCATTTGCGACGGAATGCACGAGAGCGGCCTGTCCCTGCTGCGGGGAGCCGAGGGGATCCAGGTGGATGCCCCCGAGGGGTTGAGCGCGGAGGAAATCAAGGCGCGGCTCCACGAATACGATGCCATGGTGGTTCGCAGCCGCACCAAGGTGACGGCCGATCTGCTGGAAGCCGCTGTCCGCATGAAAGTCATCGGCCGCGCCGGTACGGGAGTGGACAACATCGATGTGAACGCCGCCATCGAACGTGGGATCCTGGTGATGAACACGCCTGGAGCCAATGCCATGGCTGCCGCAGAGCATACTCTGGCCCTCATGTTCTCTCTTGCCCGTCATGTGCCCCAGGCCTGCCAGTCCATGCGCGAGGGGCGCTGGGAAAAGAAGCGCTTTATGGGAACGGAGCTCTACCACCAGACCCTGGGCATCATCGGGCTGGGAAGAATCGGGTCCCTCGTGGCCGATCGCGCCATCGGCCTCAAGATGGACGTGCTGGGCTACGATCCCCACATTCTTCCCGAAGCAGCCGCCATCCTGGGGGTGGAAGCCGTCTCTCTCGAGGAACTGCTTGTCCGGTCGGATTTCATCACCCTGCACACGCCTTCGACTCCTGAAACGCGACGCATCATCAACCGCCAGACTCTCGCCAAGACCAAGCCCGGCGTCCGCATCCTCAATTGTGCCCGGGGGGATCTCGTGGACGAAGAGGCCCTCTACGACGCCCTCGAAAGCGGCCACGTGGCAGGAGCGGCCTTGGACGTCTTCAACCAGGAGCCGCCCACGGGCAATCCACTGCTCCACCTGCCCAGCTTCATCTCGACACCCCGCCTGGGGGCCTCCAGCTTTCAGGCGCAGGCCAATGTGGCACGCGCCATCGCCTCCCAGATCCTGGATTACCTTCAGGCGGGCATCATCCGCAATGCGGTGAATTTCCCATCCATCAGCCCCAAGGATTATGAAAAAATCCGCCCCTATCTCATTCTCGCCGAAAAGCTCGGGCGCCTCCAGGGCCAGATCGCATCCCCCATCCAGCGGCTGGAGATCGAATACAGCGGACCGGAGCTCCAGGAAGTCGGACTGGAGCCTTTGACTCAAACTGTCATCAAGGGACTGTTGGACCCCATCCTGGCCGAAAAGGTCAACCTGGTGAACGCACCCCTGCTGCTCAAGGAGCGTCAGATCGACCTCGTCGCCTCCACCACCTCGGAATCACGCGGCTACACGGGCAAGATCACCGTCAAGGCCAGGGGCAAACAGGGGGAATGGTCCATGGCGGGAACGGTGTTCTCCGGGGATGAAATCCGCCTGGTCCACCTCAACAATTATCGCCTGGAAGCTGAACTGGAGGGGATCAACCTTCTCATTCAGAACAGGGACAAACCCGGCACCATCGGCTTCATCGGGACAACACTGGGCCGGCACCAGGTCAATATCGCCAACATGCACCTGAGCCGCACTCCGGACCGGGAATCAGCCATCGCCATCATCCGCATCGACGAGGAAGCCCCGCCGGCAGCCCTGGATGAGCTTCGGAACCATCCGAACATTATTTCCGTGCAGCAGGTCAAACTGTAAGGACGAGGAGGTCGAGAGCCATGGATGTGATCGAACCGGTACGCGTCGAGCGAACGTATGTTCAGAAACTGAAGGCACGCCCGGAGGACATCTTTCCCCTCCTCTGCCCGGTGCGGGAACTGGAATGGGTGGAGGGCTGGAATCCTCTCCTTGTCGTCTCTCATTCGGGCATGGCCGAAGAAGACTGCATCTTTCTGACGGGAGAGGAGGAGCCCGAATCCTACTGGGTGATCACCGAGCGAGACCTGAAGCATTTCCGTATGAAAATGATCAAGGTCACGCCGGGCATGACGGTAGCAAAGATCTCTCTTGCACTGAAAGCCACCGGAGAAGAAACCACGGACGCCGAGGTCACGTACATGTACACGGCCCTGAGCGAGGTGGGTGAAGCCTTCGTACACGGCTACACGGAGGACTTCTACAAGGAATTCATGGTGCAGTGGGAGACGGCCCTGAACAACTACCTGCAGCTCAGGAAAGAGGAAAAAATCAAAGGGTCGAAGGGCGTTTATATTTCAGGCTGAAAAACTTCATTTTCACGCGGAATCGCAGAGGGCGCAGAGGCTGTTGCCACACCCTTT
>DAIQOB010000517.1:0-2292 GCA_036788075.1 Syntrophobacteraceae bacterium | reverse complement strand
GATCCCAGCACGATCCATGGTCGATGCCCTTACGCAAAAAAAGCTGCGAGGTGGCTTGGAGGAGGTGCGCGCCACGCGTCTAGACTACATTACAACTCTGTGATAGGATCATTTGCCAATTTGATTGATCGCCTTGGAGGCAGGATGAGAAGCAGGATTCCCATTTGTTTATGGTTTGCTTCGGGAAAACGATTCCGACAACCCAGAAGGAGAAGAGCGTCATGGAAAATCAGCTCCGCGTTTTGATCATTGGTGGAGTGGCTTGCGGACCCAAGAGTGCGTCGCGTTTGAAGCGGTTGATCCCCGATGCGGATGTCACCATGATTGAACGTGGCCGTCTGGTTTCGTACGGTGCATGCGGGCTCCCCTATTATGTCGAGGGAATGTATCCGGAAATCAGCATGGTGAGCGAGACGCCCGTCGGCGTACTGCGGGATGCCGCATTCTTCGAGAAAGCGAAGGGGTTCAAGACTCTGACGCGGCTGGAGGCCACCCGCATCAACAGGGAGGCCAAAACGGTCCGTGTGAAGCATCTCGACACGGGGGACGAGCGGGATGTTCCCTATGACAAGCTGGTTCTCGCCACGGGCAGCCGGCCCATCCAACCACCCATCCCGGGGCTGGAGCTCACCAATGTCTGGTACATGCGTCACCCGGACGACGCCGAGAGCATGGTGGCAGAGATCGAAGGGCAGAAGCTGCGCAGGGCCGTCATCATCGGGGCGGGCTACATCGGAGTGGAAATGGCGGAAGCCCTGGTGCGTCGAGGTTTGGATGTCACCATGGTGGAGATCTTCGATCAGATCATGCCCCAGTTTCTGGATTACGACATGGCCACTCTTGCCGCCAAGCAGCTCCGCCAGAAGGGTGTTCGCCTCGTCCTGGGGGAGAAGGTCCTTTCGGTGCAGGGGAAGGAGGAGAAAGTCGCTTCCGTCCAGACGGACAAGCAAACGATGGAGGCCGACCTCGTGCTGGTGGGCGTGGGAGTTCGCCCCAATGATGAGCTGGCCCGGGAGGCCGGGCTTGCCTGTCATCCCCGGGGAGGCATCGTCATCAACGGGTATTGCCAGACGAGCGACCCCGACATTTATGCCGGCGGGGACTGCGTTGTGAACCATGCCGCCAACCCGGAAATCAAGGATGCCATGTTTGTCCCCCTGGGATCGACCTCCAACAAACACGGCCGGGTTATCGCCGATCATATCGCAGGGGTGGCCGACCCCTTCGTGGGCATCACGGGTACGGGCGTCTGCCGGGCCTTCGATATCACCCTGGGCCGGACGGGCCTGACGGAAAAGCAGGCTCGCCAGCTTTATCCCGATGTGGAGACGGCCATCTGGGCCGGACCCGACCTCCCCCACTATGTGCCCCAGAGCAAGCCCCTGGTGATCAAAATGGTGGCGTGCCGCCGTTCCCGCAAACTGCTGGGTGTTCAGGTCGTCGGCATGGGGGACGCCTCCAAGCGTTTGGATGTGGCGGCCGGCGCCATTTTCTTCGGTGCCACCGTGGACCAGGTGGGCAACATCGACCTTGGCTATGCGCCCCCCTACGCTCCGCCCATCGATCCTCTCGCCGTCACGGCGCATCTGCTCCTCAACAAGCTCAACGGCATCGCCCGAGGGATTTCTCCCCTGGAGGTCAGGCGGCGCCTGGAGAGCGGGGAGGACATCCTGCTCCTCGACGTGCGAACCCCTGATGAATTCCAGATGATGCGCCTGCCCTACGAAAAGCTGGTGGTTCACATCCCTCTGGGAGCCCTGCGGGGAAAACTGGACCAGCTGCCCCGGGATAAGGAGATCTTCGCTTTCTGCAAAGTCAGCATGCGCGGTTATGAGGCCCAGCGTATCCTCAATGGGGCCGGTTTCGACCGTGTCAGTTATATCGAGGGTGGACTGGTCGGATGGCCTTTCGAAGTGTGGACTCCAAACGCCTGACCTTCTCTAGAGGCATGCCTCCGGTGAGGTCCAGCGATGCAAGGCCTCCCGGGATCGCGGGAGCCCCACAGTGGCCTTCGGATGCGAGGATGATTATGATTCTTTCATGTACAGATTTGAATCCCTGCCATCCTATATGTCAGAAGATTGAGGATGGGACGAAAGGCAAACCGAAGCAAAACTTGAGGGCCCTTCGGGGGAAAGGGAGGTGCTCCATGGAATCCAGAGACAAACGATCCTGCATGTTTGAAGGTCGTGAATATGGCCACGGTGCGGAAACTTGCAGCACCCATAAATGCATGCGATGCAATGATGGAAGCTGGGAAGATACCGGAAGGGAAGTAAATCTGTTCGGCTT
>DAIQOB010000516.1:0-2313 GCA_036788075.1 Syntrophobacteraceae bacterium | reverse complement strand
TGTCGATCCGGACTTTTTTCAGCGCATCACGGCAGACCATTATGTGTTCTCCGGCAATGGAGAGTACGGCAACCCCGAACGGTCGACGCTGCAAATGCTGCTGGACGTGAGCCGCGGGAGAGAGCTCACCGTGCACCTCACGTATCCCCTAGGGGAGATCGATGCCAACCGCCAGGAGGATTGGGAGAAGGAACAGGAGAAGGAAAAGGCTCGACAAAAGAAAAATCCTGATGTGGCGGTGAGAGAAGACTGGTCGCACGGAAAACATAGCTTGGCGGCTTTTTTTGAGGATCACGAGGATTTTGCACGGAAAGTCAGCGTCGTGGAAGGCGACAAGCCCCATTGTATCGATCTTCTGGAGAAGGTTGGTTTCTGACGCCATGGGAGGTAGCGCCGTTCTCCCGGTGACGCCTCTCCCATTCCCATTGCATTGCTCAAGCGGCGATGACCCATCAGGAGATTTTTGATGACGAGGTTAGAGGAAAGAACGAGATATCTTTTTATCGATGTCGGCGCCGGGACGATGGATGTCCTCTACTACGAGAGCTCGTCCCATATCCACTACAAGGCTGTCGTGAAGTCACCGGTCCCCTGCGTGAGTGAAGAAGCTGAAAGGCTGACAGGAAATCTCCTCATCACCGGAAGTGAAATGGGAGGAGGCGCCCTCTCGCAGGTGCTGAGCCAGCGCGCCCGATCGTCAGAGGTGCTCATGACTGCGTCAGCGGCCATGACCATCGGCCACAGCCTCGATCGGGTCTCTTCCCTGGGGATCAGGATTGTCACGGATGAGATGGCGGAAGACCTGGCTTCCACTGGAACCTTCAGCACGCTGCATCTGACGGATCTTCCCATGGAACGGCTCGAGCAGATCGTAAGGGGATTCGGGGTGCCTTTCGACTTCGACGTCGTGGCTGTCTGTGCCCAGGATCACGGAATGCCGCCCGAAGGCATTTCTCACCTGGACTACCGCCACAATCTCTTCAAGGAGCGCCTGGACGAAAATCCTTTTCCCGAGCGTCTGCTCTTCGAGGGCGCAGAAGTTCCGGCGACGTTCAATCGCCTCAGGGCCATTGCTCAATCCGCGGCGCAGCTTCCCACGAGGGAGGTTTATGTCATGGACAGTGGCTTTGCAGCCATCCTGGGCGCATCCATGGACATGAATGCCAAAGTGCGCCGGAATATCCTGGTGCTCGATATCGCAACGTCCCATACGGTGGGAGCGGCGCTCGTGGGAGAGGAGTTGGCCGGATTCTTCGAATACCATACCCGAGATATTAGCCTGGGCAAACTGGAGGTGCTGCTGCGCAGCCTGGCTGACGGTGCGCTGGACCATCAGCAGATTCTCAGTGAGGGAGGGCACGGAGCCTACACGCGGAAAGGGTTCGGGTTCGAGAATGTCCAGGCCATCATCGCCACAGGCCCGAAACGCAGACTGCTGGAGACTTCCGACCTCCCCATCACTTTCGGAGCCCCCCTGGGGGACAACATGATGACGGGAAATGTCGGAATGCTGGAGGCTGTCAGGAGGCGGAAGGGACTGCCCTCCATGACGTACCTGTAGTCAGGCGTGGAGGGGCTGCCGGGCCTTCAGGAGTTTTTCCGTTATGGTCCGTTGCCTGAAGCGAAAAATCCGCGTCAGTTGAGCCCGTATCAGGGGATGAGCTATCTCTCCTGCCGGCCACAGGGGCAGGCGGTAGTGAACCTCGTCCTCGATGAAGGTCTTGCCGTCCATTTCCCGGAAGCGGTGGGTGTGGACCCAGAGCCTGTAAGGCCCCTGCATCTGCTCATCCACAAACTTTTCGGGAGGTTTCCAGGAGGAGATCTCCGTGCGCCACTGGAGGGGAATGCCAAAAAGGCGCAGGTGATAGTCAATGCGAGCCCCCTCCCTCATGTGGATGGGACGTGGCGTCACGATGTGGAAGTGAAGCTCCGGCGGCGTTATGCTCTCAAGATTTGCGGCATCGCCAAAGAAATCGAAAGCCGTTTCGATTTCCAGAGGGAGGCTCAGGGTTGTTCTGAGAACATGAGTCCGAGTATCGGCCTTTTCAAAATCGATGGTGAATTTTTGAGCTCTATTCACGGAAAAGCCTCCCGGAGGATAGAGGCAGACAGGAAGGATCCTTATTTCTTGCCTCGTGCTTCGGGCGTCTAGCAAGAATTGAACCCCGTCCTGCCCCCGCATCCGTCGTTTGACATAAAACAACGTAGGTGCGTTTCTCGCACCGTTTTTGACGCCGGCATTTCCTCAGTACGAATGGGGCATGAAATGTACCCCGCCGCAAGTGATGGATGTTAAAGAGCGCAACCAACGGT
>DAIQOB010000515.1:0-2313 GCA_036788075.1 Syntrophobacteraceae bacterium | reverse complement strand
CTCACCAAAGTGAGTGCTCACAGTGCCGGTTGCGCCCGCAAGGGGCATGGCAACCAAAAGACTCTCTCGTTTGGGGGGCTCAACATGTATGAAGACCCGCTTTACGTGGGGAACTTCCCAACGGATGGCCGCCTCGATTTCCTCACTGATGCGATGAGCTTTTTCCAGATCATTGGTCCTGAGGGTGAGAGCTGTTTCCACAAAGCGATAGCGTCCAGCATTGCGCCCCGCCAGAAAGGTTACTTCCTCAACGCCGGGATGGGAGCGGAATCCAGGCTGTCGGCCATGAGGGCGAGGCTTCCCGAAATGTGGGCGAGCCAGCCTTTCAATGCTGCCAGCAGCAGGCTCACCAGGAACGCTCCGGCAGCGACCCGCTTGATGCCTCGGGCTTCCGGGTCAACTGCCTCCGAAGATACCCATGAGGAAAGCGGTTCTTCCGGCGCCGGCACCTGTGACACCACCAGATTGTCTTCCTGCCGATATTCTTGCACCATGTCAAACACCTGTATCCAAATAAAATGCTCAAAGATTATGATAGGAGAAGGCAAAGCATCCTCGCGACCTTTTGTTCAAGTGCAACAATCTTCGTGCCATGATGTACTTTCTGCGGGTCCATGCAAAATTTCCCGGATAAGCGGTATCCAAAAGGATGCATTTTGTTCCCGATGCCTGACTGCAGGCACATCTAAAGTCCTCGGGGAAGGATCCCCCGATGTTGTTGACTTAACGTCGCCCCGAAGAAAAGCGGGGTCCAGAGCGTTTGGAATTGTCTGGGTTCCGGCTTCTACCGGAACGACCATCGGAGCTTTAGTCAACAATATTGAGGTGATCTCCACCGAGACGCTCATCCAGGCGGAGCGGAGGCTCACCTGGATGGCACCGCTTTTGCTGAGTGACTATGGATATATTTATAGGGAAAATTTGCATGGAGGGCCATTCGGATTGAGGGCAACCGACATGAAAACTGCTGCTTCCGTTCAGATCCACACATGCATCTGCCTTCAAATGGCATGAGCCCACTGAAATTCATTTCAATATGCGGGAAGAAGGAGGTACGCCTCCATGACCACAAAGATCCAAGAATCAACTACCGGCACTCATGATTCAGGCTTCGAGTCCCCCCTCAGAGCATCCCATCCGCTGTGCGATGCAGATACCGGTCTTGCACTGTATAAGTTCATCATCCATCATCTCCCCATCGCCGTGGTAGCCATCGACTCGGATTTCAGAATCATCGAGTTCAACCCATGGGCCGAGCGTCTCACGGGGCTTTCCGCTCAAGAGGCCATGAAGCTGCACTGCTGGGAAGCGCTGCAAAGTGAGCTATGCGAGACACAATGCCCCCTGAAGACCGTTCTGGACCAGGTTGAAACAACGATTTCATCCCGGACGAACATTCGTAACAGGGACGGGGAAACCATTCCCGTACAGTTCATTATCGCCGCCCTTTTCGACGCGGAGGGGCGTCGCATCGGCGGCGTGGAAGCACTCATGGACATTTCGCAACTGGTGTCCATGGAACGGGAACGGGCAAACTTCATCTCGATGCTGGCCCATGATATGCGGTCGTCTCTCACGGGAATCCATGGCCTGGGGCTGCGCCTGCTCAGGAAGCCCCAGGACATGGACGAGGACAAAGAGAAGAAGCACCTGGAGCTCATCACCCGGGAGGCCGCCAAGCTGGAATCCCTCATCGACGATTTCATCGAGCTTTCCCGTATCGAGACCGGGCGCTTGAAGCTCAACTTTGCAGCCACCTCCCTTGACAAAGAGCTGGAGGAGATATTCGAGATACACAGATTCAAGGCAATGCAGCAGGGCATTGAGCTGAAGCTCCAGATAGAGGAAATCCTGCCCGTTATCGAAGCGGATTGCGCTCGTCTGCGCAGGATTTTCAACAACCTGCTGGATAATGCCGTCAAATTCTCCAAAGAGCATGGCACGATTGTTCTCGCCGCCAGGGAAGAGGGATCTGAAGTGATGATTTCGGTCACTGACGAAGGGGCCGGCATCGATCCCGAGGACCTTCCTCACATTTTTGATGCATTTCATCGCGGGAAAACGGCGGAGGGAAAAACTGGCCACGGCTTGGGACTCGCCACTGTAAAGGCCATTGTGGAGGGCCACGGGGGCCGTGTTCTCGTCTCCAGCCAGCTCAATAAAGGAACCTGCTTCACGGTATATCTCCCCAAGCGGAATGCAGGCGCGAAAAGCGCTCCCCTGCCGGCGTTGATCCCCCAGGAATGTGGCTGTTGACAGAATGGGCAGCCTGAGCAGGGGTATCGGCTGAGCTCACGGCTGCCCCCTTCGCGA
>DAIQOB010000514.1:0-2323 GCA_036788075.1 Syntrophobacteraceae bacterium | reverse complement strand
CGGCAGGAGGGAAAAGCCCCACGAAACTCCGCTCAACCGTCTCGACAGCGTCTTCGCCGCAGACGGCGCCGGCCGTTCCCAGTGACGACAGGAGCGCTCCCGGCAGTCCCTTTTCCTCGTAGAGGTCGACCATGCCGCGCAAAGCCCGAAGCAAGAGCGTATAGAGGTTAAGGGTTCCGGCGGAGACCGGCCGCCCCTTCGCCTCAGAAACAACATCAAGACGCTCGGCGATCAGGCGCAGGAAGAGAATGCGCCCCCCTGATGGTGGAAGCCCCTTGGCTGCCGTTTCAAGGTCGAGGCGGCGCCACGCCCGGCGGGATACGTGCAGTTCAAAGGGAAAATAGAGTTCTCTACGTTTCGTTCCGGTCATTACCACCTCGTGAAGCGCCTCGTTGCTCTTCCTGCGGCGCAGGTCAAGCATTTCACATCATACATCCTATTCCCGCCGGTGTCACCTCCGGAGACTCCCGACCTGGAGTCACAAGCAGCTTGACTATTAATGCCCCGCACATTAATCTTCTGTTAATACAATTTTTTACAGTTACTTTACAGCAACTCCGTCAGATAATCGGGAACCGCTGCCGTGCGCCTGAGCCTTCTCGCCAAATTCACGATTGCCACCAGCTTCGTACTCCTCGTCACCATGGGGCTCTTTGCCTATATCAACGTGGAGCAGCTGGAAAAACTCCTCTTTGAAGAGGCGGTTTCCGACGCCGACAAGCTCAGCGAAACGATCATCCGCACCACCCACTACCACATGCTCGAAGACAACCGCGAGCGCGCCTACCAGATCATCAACGAGGTCGGGAGCCAGAAGGGAATCACCCAGCGGATCAGAATGATCAACAAGTTCGGCCAGGTGACCCATTCGACGGACCAGAGGGAAATCGGCTACTTCCTGGATAAAAAGGCCGAGGCTTGCAACATGTGCCATTCGGGCCCCTCCCCCCTGGTCCATGCCACCACCATGAACCGCAGCCGCCTCTTCACCGACAGGGAAGGAAAACAGGTTCTCGGCCTTGCAAAGGCCATCTACAACGACGAGCGCTGCTTTACCGCCCCCTGCCACTATCACCCGAAGGAGGCGAAAGTCCTGGGAGTCCTCGACGTTATCGTCTCCCTCGACCCCATGCATCAGAAGGTCTACGCCTACCGCAACGAGATCATCGTGCTGACGGTGCTGCAGATCACGCTCATCGCCCTCTGCCTGACCTTTTTCACCCAGCGTTTCGTCAACCGGCCGGTACGGCAGCTAGTCAGGCTTACCCAGCAGGTTGGCGAAGGAGATCTGGATACTCGGGTGACGCTGTCCTCCCATGATGAACTGGGAGACCTGGCATCTGCCTTCAACTCCATGACCGTCAACCTCAAGAAGGTTCATGGCGAGCTTGAAGATTGGGGCAAAAATCTTGAGGTAAAAGTTGAGGAGCGGACCCAGGAGCTCAAGAACATTCAGGCCCAGCTCGTTCATTCCGAAAAACTTGCCTCCCTGGGAGAACTGGTGGCAGGCATTGCCCACGAAATCAACAACCCCCTGACCGGCATCCTGGTCTTCGCGTCGCTCATGGCCAGCGACAAAAAACTCGATCCGTCGCTCAAGGCCGACCTGGACCTGATCGTCAAGGAGACCCAGCGCTGCGCCAAGATCGTCAAGGGGCTCCTCGATTTCTCCAGGGAGTCGATCCCGCAGAAAAAGCCCTCTTCCATCAATGCCATCATGGATGCCACCCTGACCCTGGTGGTCCACCAGTCATGCTTCCACGACATCACCGTCGTTAAAGAGTACAACCCGGACATACCGGAAATGCTCCTTGATCCCCACCAGATTGAACAGGTATTCATCAACCTCCTCCTGAACGCCTGCCACGCCATTGCCGGCTCGGGAGAAGTACACATCAGGACGGGGTTTGATCACGTGAATGACGAGGTCAGCGTTGCAATTACCGATACAGGCTGTGGTATCCCCGATGAAATAATCGACAAGATCTTCGACCCCTTCTTTACCACCAAGGAAACCAAAGGGACGGGGCTGGGCCTCTCGGTTTCTTACGGGATCATCGAGGGGCACGGCGGCAGGATCGATGTGCAGAGTACCGTGGGGGCGGGTACCACGTTCACTGTGCGCCTCCCCCTCCTCCACGAGGCGCCCCTCGAAGCTGCAGCAGCAGCCGGCCAGCGACAGCAAAGCGCCTGATCCGACTGCGGTACGGACATCAAGACAGCCGTAAATACAAAAAGGGGCACACGCGCGTGTGCCCCTTTTTGTATTTGAGCCGGTACGCCGAGATGTTCAGTTCGTCATCTGGTTACGTACTGAAATCCG
>DAIQOB010000513.1:0-2326 GCA_036788075.1 Syntrophobacteraceae bacterium | reverse complement strand
GTCCTCGCGCACGAAAACTTCCTTGCGCTGCGGTCCCTTGCGCTTGCGATCGACAACCTCTTTCGCCGGTTTCGCCGGCACCGGCTCTTCAATGCCCTTCGCTTTCTTCTTGCGTGTTGCTTCCTTGGCCTCCACGTCTTCCACTACCGCAGCCTTCACCTGGAGGCGCGGCGCAATGGGAGGCAGCTCCGGCTCCTCTTCGGGCTCGGCGGGAATGATGACCTCCGGCAGCTTGATGTTGTGCGCGGGCTCATCCTTGCGTGCCTTCTTGCGGCGTCTTTTCTTGGACTTCTTGGCCGCGGCGCCTTCCTCGTCCTCGGAAGCTTCACCTTCAGCACCCGCAGCCTCGCCGGCCTGCTCTTCCTCCGGCTCAATGGCTTCGACGGGGAGAGCGGGTTCCGCAGCGACCTCTGCCGGCATCTCTCCTGGCATTTCTTTTCCCGCCACTTCCGTTGGAACAGCCTCTGGGATGACTTCCGCTTCCCTTGGGCGAGCCTGCACTTCTTCGGCCTCGGGCTCGGGGAGGACCGGTTTCTCTTCGGCCTGCGGAGCCATTTCTTCCTCTGAGGGGGCGGCAGAGGAAACCTCAGGAGCGGCAGCGGCCTCGGCGGGGGGAGCCGAAGGCGCGGGACGGACCTCTGGAGCTTCCTGGGTGGGGGGTTCCATGACGACTGGCGGTTCAGCAGGGCGCAATAAGGCACTCGCTTCCGAGGGGGCAGGCTGTGCCGGTTCGACGGGAACTTCGGCCACGGCTTCCTGAACGGTTTCCAGGGGTACCTGCGTGGGAGAAGGGGGTTCTTCCACTGGGGACGGCATCTGGACTTCCGCGGGTTCTGCCTGAGCTTCCACGGGAGGAGCCTCTTCTTCGGCAGTTTTTTTGCGACGTCGGATGATAGCCCTTCCGATGCGCTTTTCTTCCACCGTT
This sequence comes from Syntrophobacteraceae bacterium, assembly GCA_036788075.1. Taxonomy (GTDB): domain Bacteria; phylum Desulfobacterota; class Syntrophobacteria; order Syntrophobacterales; family Syntrophobacteraceae; genus Desulforhabdus. Next base: position 1,401 of record DAIQOB010000513.1, on the reverse strand, counting down.
TCGGTTTTGTCTTCCGCAAACTGCTGTCGGATTTTTTCCACTGTGGATTCAGTCAACGTACTCATGTGGTTCTTGACCTGAATCCCTAACTTGAAGATCCGATCAATCAGATCCTTGTTATTCATATTGAGCTCTTTCGCAAGTTCATGCACCCTCATTCGCGCCATGAAGACTTCCCCCTTATCTAACTTAGGCTTGTTGCTATCATGTATCTTAATCTTTCACCCCTTAACTCCCATCGTCCCGGTGAACTTACGAACCTCAAAAGTATCGTTTCAATCGAAACAGAAGAAGATCATCAGGAGAGCGTTCATACTCTCTATCATGTGTCATCAGGGGGCCTTCACAATGCTCTGTAAATGGCTGCATCTCCTGCAATGTTCCATGGTCCTCTTTTCAGCATCGTGAGCATTCACCTTTTGGTGATCAGCTATTCTCTCATAAAAATCTCGTCGGCCAACCCGTTTGCCCTGTTTCGAAAGGCCTTTTGGACGCGCCTGGTGAAGCGCAGTCGGGGCAGGCATCCCGGGCAAACATAAGCACCGCGCCCTTCACGGACCTGTTGGAGATCCAACACGATGGGACCCTTTTCCCGGCAGTCGAGGGCCATGCGCAACAGAGTCGATTTGGTTTTCTTCTGCCCGCAGACCACGCAGGTCCTGATGGGCGTATGATCCTTGCCCAACCCGCTCATTCTCCTGAGACTCGCTCGGTGGGAGACTCGTCGGGAGGCTCTCCCGCTTCGAGGCTGTCCTGTTCCTGGGGCTCCACCGGGCCGGCTTCGTCCATGGACTCCGCCGCCGTGTCGGTTTTTACCGATAGCAGTTCCTGTACCTGAATCTTCATTTCTTCGACGACAGCTTTCGACTGGCGCGTCAGGTCCATCAATTCCGTGGCGCTGGCCTCCGCCAGATCTTCCAGCGAGGTGATGCCTGCTTCGTAGAGACGATCGGCCATTTCATTGGTCAAATGGGGCAGCTGCAGGAGCGCCTGGTATCCTGCCTGCTTTTTCCGTCCATAGCGGCTTTCGCTGTTCACATCGATACGCCAGTTGGTGAGCTTGGAGGCCAGGCGTACGTTTTGTCCTCGTTTTCCGATGGCCAGGGAAAGCTGGTCGTCGGGGACGATGACCTCCATGCTCCGGTTGTTCTGGTCGATGATGACCTTGGAGATGATGGCGGGGGCGAGGGCGTTGACCACGAATTTGGCGGGGTCCATGTTCCACGGTACGATATCGATTTTCTCGCCACGCAGTTCCTGGACCACATTCTGCACCCGGGAGCCTTTCATACCCACGCAGGCGCCCACGGGATCCACGTCAGGGCTCTTGGAAACGACGGCGATCTTGGCGCGCGAGCCCGGCTCCCGGTTGGCAGCGATGATGCTCACGATTCCTTCCGC
>DAIQOB010000512.1:0-2327 GCA_036788075.1 Syntrophobacteraceae bacterium | reverse complement strand
CCGCTATGATGCGCAGCGCTCCAGGGTCCTCATCGAAGTCCGGGATACAGGCAAGGGCATACCCGAAAAGGTCAGGGCCAGGATCTTTGACCCCTTCTTCACCACCAAGCCCGTGGGCAAGGGCACCGGCCTGGGGTTGTCGGTCTCCTATGGAATCATCCAGGAACATGACGGCGTCATTGAGGTTGAAAGCCCGGTGAGGATGCCCGACAATACAACCGCGCCGGGAACCCTCTTTCGACTCGTGCTGCCGGCGGCCCGGGAAAACGCCGTCTCATCCTTCAAACCTGAGTGATCTTTTCCCTGATTTCCTTGAACTTCCTGCTGATCGTCTCAGTGTCCGCCACTATTTCCATAAACCCGGCCTGCTCCTCATAGACATCCTGAGGGATGTCGTTTTTCACCTCGGATTCCAGGATATGATACACGGGAAGTCTCAACGAGACTCCTGCCAGTGGACCTGCGAAACTGGGATCTCCCAGCGTGACGGTCTCCGCCGTGACTTGAGCCACTTCCGGATCGACCGCCCCGATGACCACCACCAAATCTTCGACTCCCCTCTCTTCCACCAGTTTCTTGATGATGGTCTGCTTTTCCATGTCCACCGCGCCCGCCGCCGTTCAGACGAAGCATTCCGTCGCGGCGAAAACCACCTTCGCGCCGGCCGCTGTCACGCACTTTTCGATGGCCGGGGCCGGCACCCCATCCCGGTCTCCGAAAATGATCACTTTCTTTCCTTTGAGCATTGCATGCATCCTTTCCTGTCTGAGCGTCTTGTTCAATGCTTCCCGGTCGTTCCATGCTTAGCGGGATTCCTCTGGAGCAAGAAAGACAATCCATCCGAAAGCTGCGTCATCCTGCCCAGAAAGAGGCTGCCGCGAGCGATGAACATGGCATTCTCCATTTCCCCTCTCCTTATGGCGTCAATGGCATGGCCCAGGAAGGGAACCGCCGCCGGGATGTGCCCCTGGGTGGGGGAGAATCCGGGCATGCCGTGATCCAGTACAAACTGGTCGATCTCTCCCCGCTTGAGCTCTTTTCGCAATACGCCCAGGGCTCCGATCATCCGGTAATTGGTCAGCGGCACATTGCCGCTCCCCGCCGGGACGGTGACTTCCGGATTCTGGAGCTCCGTGGCGTACTTATCGACTTCTGTGACTTTCTTTCCCAACTTATCCAGCGGTTTCAGGACGAGGGATTCCATGATGCTCTGCTGAGAAGAGCCGGAACCGATGTCATGCCTGCCAATACTGTCCAGGCGTATAACGGGGCTCTCCCCATCGTTCCCGGTCACCAGAAAAGCGAGTCCCCCCAGCACGTCCTCCAAGATGGGCATCCCCTTGGACACATGTCCCTTGAATTTCATCCCCAATTTGGCCATGGATCCCCCGCCCACCACGGCCACTCTGTGGAACAACCCTGCCTTGACCAGGGCCGCGGCATGGAGAATGGCATACAGGGGCCCCACACAAAAGGCTTTGATATCGCAGCCCGTCGCGTGAACACAGCCGCACATTTCCCCAATGGCCTTGGCCAGTCCTCCACCTCCGCGGTTGTATCGGTCGCCGACAGCTTCCTCGGAACAGTTGAGGATGAAATCAATCTCGTCCGGCCTCAGCTTTGCGTTGTTCAGGAGATGCGTCAAAGCGAGAGCACCCGAAGCTTTGGCCAGGAGATTTTCCATCAGGACGTGGGCCTTGAGGGTATCGTCCTGCTCGTGATGCCTGTGGACGCAGCCCACCACACGGCCCTCGCGATAGAGGGGAAGCGATCCATGATGCTGAATGCGCTCCTCGATCCGCTCCCGTTCCATTCCGGCATCGACTTTTTTGAGATCGGAATCTTTCCAGAGAGGATTTGACTGCAAAGCTCTGCTCAAGATCGGCCCTGTCTCCTTGTCGAGCCACACGAGGTCGAAATCGTCCGCGAGCTTCATCAAAGCCAGGACCTCATCTTCCGGCATGATCTCGCCGTAGGGTCCGTAACGGGAAGCACGTTCGACCGGGTGGCCGTACCAGGGTTGCTCCATGTCGTTCAACCGGTCTGGATGAAGATTGCCGATAAAGACCTGGTTGGGAGCATAGGCAACGGCCTCCTGAAACGTTCTGAGATGCCCTTCGATACTCGGCAAGACGGCATCCGGATCGTCTGCAATCTCCCGCGTCGGTTTGGACCCGTACTGGACGAAATTCGGAACATGCGCGAGGACATAAGACCATGCTTCAGTGATAGGATCAGACATGACATTCCTCTCAGACAACCGTTTGCTCGTCGATCTTTGTTTCCAATGCACGCAGCGCCTTTTCTACCAGGGCTCTGCGCAGGAT
>DAIQOB010000511.1:0-2328 GCA_036788075.1 Syntrophobacteraceae bacterium | reverse complement strand
ATAGCAGCCGATGCCAATGCGCTCGTAACGACGATCCAGGATATTCTCCCGATGGGAAGGGCTATCCATGAGGGCATCATGAAGGGCTCGGGGGGGCAGGTAGCCCTTGACAAGGTTTTCACCGGCATACCTGAATTCGCAGCAGGATTTCACCATATCCCAAACAGGATTTCTCCCCGTCCGAGGATCTTTATGGGTAAAGCGATGATTCCCCACCAGGTACCTGGCTCGCAGGTGCGCTTTGCGGGCCAGGCAGTCGTCCCACTTGAGCGCAGTGTTTTCACGGCTCACCAGTTGGTAGAGCTTTCGGGCGGTATCCCCATCGAGGGGTTTGTCCATGTTCCGGCTTGTTTCCCGAAGGGGGTTGCTCTGTGATGCAAGTGGCTTGGAAGGGGCCGTGCAGGAAAACAGGATCACGGTTCCGGCCAGCACCAGTGAAAGCGCTCCCCCAAAATAGATGCGAGACTTTTTCATTTCCATATCACTTCAGCAATCAGTCGTTCTTCTTGAAGTCCGGGGCTTTAGTATTTACTATCTATGAGAATAGGTGGTGGCAAATGCTGAATCCTTTGCAGCTTTACAACAATCCTCAAAAATCTGCGGGCATGCTCTCCGTGCTCAAAGGAAAGGCAAACTTCATGAAAAAAATCTGTCTCGCCATGGCCCTTTTCTTCCTCATGGCCTTTGTGTCGACGGACGAGGCAGGAGCCTTCCGCTGCGGTACGCACCTTGTCCATGTAGGCGACATGAAGTGGGATGTCTTCCAAAAGTGCGGCCCCCCCAATTTCAGAGACGCCTGGGAAGAAAAGCGTTTGGAACGCGTCTACGGTGCTCCCTACGGCGACTGGGACAGCTCCATTCAAACACGCATCCCCTTTGGGGCAGTCGTCTATGTCCTCATTGAAGAATGGGTCTACAATTCCGGCCCCACCCGATTTGTACGGATCCTGCGCTTCGAAAACAGCCGCCTCGTGGAAATCACCACGGGAGATTACGGGTTCTGAAAGGTGATGGTCCCTGCTTCAACGGAGCACACTCACACCCTCAGAGCTCGGCTTTGATCTTTTCCAGGGTGCTCTGCAGGCCCCCTTCCCCATAGGGTCTCGACCGCCAGGACGTGATGAAGCCGTCTTCCACCTTTCTGGGAATCAAATGAAAATGGATGTGGTCGATGAGCTGACCGGCCGCCCGGAAATTGTTCTGCAGCAGATTGAAGCCGTCAGCTCCCATGGCTCGATGGATGGCCTCCCCCACATTTTTTGCCGCCTCGATGCAGGCGTGCAGATCTTCTGCAGGAGTCTCAAAGAGGGTGGCGTAATGATTCCTGGGAAGAACGAGGGCGTGGCCGGCATTGATGGGATTGATATCGAGGAAACTGATGACTCGTTCGTCTTCGTACAGTTTGGCGCAGGGAATTTCGCCTCGGACGATTTTGCAGAAAATACAATCCGTCATGGTGTCCTCCATTGCTCAGGGCGGACGGGGTAATCCCCACCCATTTAAAGTCGTACTGCCTCTTCCCGAAAGAGTGCCTTCAGAAACATCGACTGAAGGCCGGTGCAATTCATGTTGAGGGATCGGAGCATCGCTGCTAGAGTATCAAAGATGTTTGGGGCTGTAAAGAAACGTAGCTCAGGGGATTTCCCAGAGAAAGGAGAAAGCGCATATGCAGTTGCTGGCCATTTACGGATCCCCCCGCAAAAAGGGAAATACCGATCTCATGCTGGATGCCTTTGTCGAAGGCGCCTTAGCGGCCGGGGGCGAGGTGCAGAAGATTCACGTCCGGGATATGAAGCTGAACGGATGCCTGGGGTGCGGGCACTGCGACAAGAAGGGCGTCTGCATTCAGAAGGACGATATGACCGGCTTGTACCCCCTCCTGGAGAGTGCACCGCGCATTGCCGTGGCTTCTCCCATCTATTTTTACGGAGTCACCGGCCAGTTGAAGCTGCTCATCGATCGCTCCCAGGCGTGCTTCATGAGCCAGGAAGTGGCAAAAAGGGAAGGCCGTGAACTGCCTCCCAAGGAAAGCCGCAAAGGATTCCTGTTGAGCGCCGGCGCCACACGGGGAAAGCGCCTCTTCGAATGCGCCATCCTGACAGCCAAGTACTTCTTCGATGCCCTGCATATGGATTATGCCGGGGAGCTCTGCTTCCGGGAACTGGAGGAAAGAGGGGCCATTCTTCAGCACCCCGTGATGCTCGAAACCTGCCGCCAGGCCGGCAAAGACTTTCTCACCGGCCCCTGATCCGATGGCCGCTAAGCCAAGAGACAATAAATCGTCATCCATCACTTGAGGTAGGGTGCATTTTATGCACCCTACCCTTA
>DAIQOB010000510.1:0-2334 GCA_036788075.1 Syntrophobacteraceae bacterium | reverse complement strand
ATGTTGTTAACTTTTCCAGAGATCTGCCCGGAAATGCTCTTTAACCCTGCTGGTGCCGGTTGAGGGAGTTGGCGGGCGGGCGTAAGAGAGGAGGGGGTCCCATGAGAAACTGGACGATGAAGCTTGCTCTCATCCTGATTTCCGTATTGTCTCTGATGGGTGAGGCCTATGCAGTGGAACTGGGCATCACGACGGGAAGTGAAAAGGGGACCTACTACCAGTTTGGCTTGAATCTCAAGGAACTGGTCAAGCAATACAACTTTCAGCTGAATGTGCTTCCCTCCAATGGGTCCATCGACAACATCAACCTCGTTTATCGAAAGCCTCAGGCACAGCTGGGAATTGTTCAGTCTGATGTCCTTGCTTTCGTGGCACGGGTCCAGACCAACCAGGTGCTGCGGGATGTGTCGCAAAAGATCAAGATGGTGTTTCCTCTCTACAATGAAGAGATACACCTGATCGGGAAAAAAGGGATTTCCGGTTTTGACGATCTGACCGGCAAAAAAGTTGCCATCGGCGCTGAGGGGAGCGGTACGTATGTGACGGCAAAGCTTCTCTTCGAGGTTTCCAAGGTCAAGCCCGGGGAAATCCTGACCATCGGTCCGGAAGAGGGACTGGCAGAGCTGAAGGCGGGTAAGATCGACGCCATGTTTTATGTGGCCGGTTATCCCGTCAAATTATTTACGGAGAAAGTCTCCGAGCAGGATGGTCTCGCCCTGCTTCCGATCCTCAACCCGGCCGTCGTGCAATTTTATCCCAATGCGGAAATTCCTGCCGGAGTCTATGCCTGGCAGAAAGAGCCGGTTTCCACGGTGGCCGTGAAGGCCGTGCTCATTGCGTTCAACTTCAGGACCGCCAACTGCTACAATATCGGACAATTTGCTGCGATCATCGCGGAGAATATGGACTGGCTCATTGCAAACGGCCATCCCAAATGGAAAGCCGTGGACCTGAATTATCCCCTCAAGGGTTGGGAGCAATATGACTGCGTGCGGGCTCAGTTGGGAAAAAGCCGAAAATCAAAGGGAATCAAGAGCCCTACCGACCTCAATCCCGTGCTGGATGCCATCAAGGAGATTTTGCGGTGATGTGAAAATCGTTGGTGAAGCAACATTTTTGTTTTGCACCTTCCATAGGACTGCCGACCTTATTCAGGGAAGGATTCCATGTGATCCCATCGGTTTTTCCTGCGGCATGCTGTTATTCCCTCAGAGGCACTCGACGTAAGGGCGATAGATATGTACTTAGAGTTTTACGGGCTTGACCGGGAGCCTTTCCACATCACCCCGGATCCGGAATTCCTTTATCTCAGTCCAAGCCATAAGGAGGCTCTCGCAGTCATCATCTATGGGGTGGAGCAGAGAAAGGGCTTCATCTCTATTACGGGAGAGGTCGGGCTGGGAAAGACCACCATCCTCCATTCCTACCTGGCCCAGGCTGACGATGCGAAAGTTCGAACCGTTTTCGTTTTCAATGCCAATGTTACGTATGACAATCTGCTGAAATTCATCGCCCAGGAACTGGGGGTTTCCGTTCCCTCGGAACGGACATTTGAAATGCTCCATGGCCTGCACATGGCGTTGATCGAAGAGTACAACCAGGGCCACAACGTGGTGCTTCTCATCGATGAAGCTCAGAATATGCCCATAGAGACTCTCGAAAATCTTCGAATGCTCTCAAATCTCGAAACTTCCAAGGAGAAGCTCCTGCAAATCATCCTGGTGGGGCAGCCCGAGTTGGACGCCGTCCTCGATCGGGCGGAACTGCGTCAGCTCAAACAGCGTATTGCCGTTCGCTCTGTCTTGAGCCCTCTCTCACCGAAGGAAAGCTGCGATTACATCCAACACCGTTTGACCAAATGCGGAGGGGACATCGACAGTATTTTTTCAAAGTCGGCTTTGAAGCTGATCAATCGGCACGCAGCAGGCATACCACGGAAGATCAATATCATCTGCGACAATGTTCTCATCAACGGCTATGGGTACATGCAAAAGCCCGTTTCCGCCAAGGTCGTCAGAGAGGTGCTCGCCGACCTGGAGGGAAGAAGCCGGAGGTTTCCCTTGAAATGGGTTTTTTGGGGCCTTGCGGTGCTCGTGTCCCTTGCGGCAATTCTCTGGTTCTCCCTTTACGGAAGCACTCTTCTATCGAGTATCGTAAGTGTGGGGCCCATGAAGAGCCGGTCAACCCCCTCGCCTGGAGATGAAAGGCCTCCTCCCGCGCCGCTGCATGAGGAGGCTCAACCGAAAGACTCGTCGGCCTCATCGGTGGGAACGAAGGTCAGGAAGGAAGTCCCCGGGGCGGAAGGACGCCCTGTAGAGTCCACTCCTTCCACCC
>DAIQOB010000509.1:0-2337 GCA_036788075.1 Syntrophobacteraceae bacterium | reverse complement strand
CCGAATGGCCCAACGGTGGGGATCTTCCACGTGATGCGCTTGTCGACGGGCTCTCTCGTCTGACACGAATGTCCCATCTTCTCGTAGGGCTGGTATTCTCTCTGGTCCATCTTCATGGCTCTGCTCCTCTTGTGGACGGTTAGATGTTGAAGACCAGTCGCGCCGGATCTCAAAGGATGCAGAATCCGAGCGTTACGGCTGCCTTAAGGCAAGAGCCGTGCCGCAGGATAAAGGTTAGGGCTGAAGCCGATCTCGCAGTTTCGGGCCGCTCGGAGAGGTCCAAGATGTCTATTCATTTCGACATAAGATGTCGAATTATTGTCGAACTAGATAGACATATGCTATGCTCAAGACCAGCTTGCAAGGAAGCTTCCAGGGAGAACAGGGTCATGAATGCCGCGGGGAGAGAGCCTGCTCCGCCGGCTTACATCAGGTCGGGAGATGAAAGGAGCACGTCGTGTCCGAGAGCTACAACTTTCTTCGGGTGCCACCGGAGCTGCTGCAGGCGGTCCTCGATAACCCTTACGAAGGATCCGTCATCGTTGATGCTGAAGGGATCATCCGCCACTTCAGCAAGGCGGACGAGCCCTTTTACGGCATCACGGCCGAGGAGGCCGTCGGACGGCGCATTCGGGATGTGGTCCCCAAGAGCGGCCTGCCGGAGGTGATTCGCGACGGCAAGCCGGATTTTGGGGAAACCTTTGATATGGATGGACGTAAGGTGATTGTGAACCGCTATCCCATCAAGCGCGAAGGAAAGATCATCGGGGCGGTGGGCAAGGTGATTTTCCACGACCTCAAGGCCTTCATCGCCCTAAAACATAAGATCCGGGAGCTCGAGAGCACCGTTCGCAAGTATGAGCTGGAGATCCGGGAAATCTACAGGGCCAGGTATTCCTTTGAGGATGTGATTGGAGCGAGCTCAAAGCTCAACAGAGCAAAGGAAATCGCCGTGAGGCTTGCTCCTTCCGATATCCCCATTTTGCTGACCGCCGAGAGCGGCACAGGAAAGGAGATCTTTGCCCATGCCATCCACCAGGCGAGCTCCAGGAGGGATCATCCCTTCATCCGTGTAAACTGTGCCTCCATTCCTGGAGAGCTGTTCGAATCCGAGCTGTTTGGCTACGACCCGGGAGCCTTCACGGGCGCTTTGAAATCAGGAAAACGGGGAAAATTCGAGCTCGCTCACAAGGGAACCATCTTTCTGGACGAAATAGGGGATCTGCCCCTGGGATTGCAGGCGAAGCTTCTCAGAGTTTTGCAGGAAAAGGAGATCGAGCCTCTGGGGTCTCCCGGGCCCAAAATGATTGATTTCAGGCTCATCGCTGCAACCAACCGGGACCTTGAAGACAGGGTGAAAGAGGGCTACTTCCGGAAGGACCTGTTCTATCGCCTGAATGCGATCACCATCGCTCTTCCGCCCTTGAGAGAAATCAAGGAAGACATCCCTGTTCTCGTCGGGCATTTTCTTATGAAGCTGCGCCGAAGGATCTCTTCAGCCGTGGAAGGGATCGCACCGGAAGCGATGCAGTGTCTCATTGCCTACGACTGGCCTGGAAACATCCGCGAGCTTGAAAATGTTATGGAGCGCGCTCTTTCGCTCTGTCCGGGATCGACGATCCTGCCGGAGCACCTGCCTGAAAGTTTGTTGCGTGTGGAGGAAGGACTCGCATTCGTGCGCTCTGTGCAACCGTCTGCGCCGGATTCCCTCAAGCTTGCCTTCTTCAGCGCCGAAAAGGAGCAGCTCCTGGATGCCCTTCGGAGAACCGGCGGCAACAGAACGCAGGCGGCTGCCCTCCTGAATATCCACCGAGCGACGCTTTATCTCAGGCTGAAACGATACGGCATAAGCCTTGGCGACATTGGAATTCGGCGCAGGACATGACGTTGCGCTTTCGGACAGGGCCGCCTGCTCAACGGACAATTGCGGCCTATCGGGAGACCAGGAAACTGAGCATGGCTCTTATGGCAGGGACAGGCTGGCTGGCCGTTCTCTCCCAGCTTAACGTGGCTGCGCAAAGGGCTGTTCCCGCCTGGGTACGGGCACGCGCGATGGCGGTTTACCTGCTGGTGTTTTTCGGCTCGATGGCTTTGGGCAGCACCCTGTGAGGTGCGCTTGCCTCCGAGTAGGGCATCTCGGATACTTTGGATGCCTCCTCCGCTGGGCTGATCCTGGGGATTTATTGCGCCTTCGTGGGTTGAGCATCTCCGGCAGTACGAGCGCATAACCCTTTCCGACAGGCAGGTCCAGGAGCGTGTCTGGGCTTTTCGCATTGGAACGGCTCCGCCCGTAGTTTCGCATTTCATTTCAGAGCCTGTTCAGAGGAGGCAATGATT
>DAIQOB010000508.1:0-2338 GCA_036788075.1 Syntrophobacteraceae bacterium | reverse complement strand
GGGCGAACGGACAGCAAGACATAATGTTAAGAAATATATGCTCAGGTACTTATCTGTTCCGCTTATCCATTCATCATTGCATGTCGAACGCCCGCAGAGGGCATTTAGAAAGGAGAATCGAAGGATGACGACAGAATACACTGAGTATCCACAAGACCTGCAGGAAGCAATCCAATTCCATGGGCATGTCTGCCCGGGGCTGCTCATCGGGTATCGCGCGGCCAAAGCGGCCCAGGCCCACCTGGGTGTGGAGCGACCCAAAGACGAGGAGCTCGTGGCCATCGTGGAATCCGACGGGTGCGGTGTGGATGCCATCCAGTTCCTTCTGGGGTGCACCCTCGGCAAGGGGAACCTCATCTACCGTGACTATGGCAAGCAGGTTTACACGCTCATTTGCCGTCAAAAGGGGCGCAGCGTGCGCGTGGCCGCAAAGCCCGGCCACTTTCGGAGGACACCCGAACAGGAGGCCATTTTCCAGAAGGTCCTGAACGGCCAGGCGACAAAGGAGGAAGAGGCGGCCTTTCGCGCTTTTCAGAAAAAGCGCGTGGATGAGCTGCTGGCAGCGGACGAAGGCGCCCTCTTCAACATCGAGGAGATCGCTCCGGATGTTCCCAGCCGGGCACGGATCTTCAAGTCCGTACCCTGCGCGTTTTGTGGGGAGGACGTCATGGAGCCCCGTGCCAGGATGCGTGATGGAAAGGTCGCCTGCATCCCCTGCTCGGAAAAGTACAACCGGGGGTGGTGATGCGTCCGGCGCACGCTATGACCTCCATGAGGCCTGGTGAAGAAGAGGCGCTTAGCCCGGTCTTTCCGCACGGTGGGGAACGGATCCTGGAGCTCCGTGGACTCGTGAAGCGTTTCGGATCGTGGCGCAGTAGGGTGGAAGTCCTGAAGGGTGTGGATCTCAACATCGATCGGGGGGAAGTTGTCGCCCTGGTGGGTCCGTCGGGAAGTGGAAAGACGACGCTGCTTCACCTTCTGGCAGGACTTCTCCCCGGCGATTCGGGAACAGGGTCTTTCCGGGGGCATCCGCTTCCGCTGCTGGAAACCCATCGCGGACGGGAGGGGATGTCCCTGGTCTTTCAGGACCCTTACGAGGCCCTCTCTTCCCACCTGCGCATCCGGGAAACGGTGATGGAACCTCTCCGCATCAAGGGGCGGCTCAAGGACGCCCATGAGAAAGTCTGCCGCGCACTGCAGGCTGTCCGGCTGAATCCCCCCGAAGCCTACCTGGACCGTTATCCCGGCGGCCTGTCGGGAGGGCAGCGCCAGCGGGTGGCTATCGCCCGCGCCCTCATCACCGACCCGGTCCTGCTCCTCGCCGATGAGCCCACGTCCATGCTGGACGCCTCGGCGGGAGTCGATATCCTGAAGCTTTTACGGCACCTTGCCGGGCAGGGAATGGGGGTGCTCCTCACCATCCACGACCTGGCCACTGCGTGCTACGTTGCGGATCGGCTGGTGGTGCTCTTCGAGGGAGTCATGGTGGAAGAGGGAAGCCCTGCGGCAATTTTGACGCACCCCCGGCACGACGCCACGCGGAGACTCATTGCCGCCGCCGGAATGCGGTCTGCTCGGAAGCCATCGTGAGCCGGCAGCCCCCTCATCGTTCCGCGGATCCGTGGATGACCGGCTTGATGTCGAGGATCGGGGTTCCATCGAGAGCTTCCAGGGGCTTCACCCGGATGCGGCAGGGAGGCTGAACTTCCAGCACTTCCACGCGGTGCAGGCCGATGGGATTGGGGCGGTTCGGCGAGCGCGTGGAAAAAACGCCTCGCAGGGGAGCGTTCCGGTCTCCCCTGGGATGGACCTTCAGGACATCGCGGCGGCCTTTGTGAAGCCAGGTCAGGACGAATACGGATTGCCCCGGGGCAAGCCCGTCGAGACCCTCCGCGAAGGCAGGATCGATTTCCAGCCATGCCTCGGGCGCTCCTTCGGAACCCTGCCTGGGGCAGTCTTCACGGGAGACCAGCGTTGAACGGACGAAGCCTACGGGTTGAAGGGAATACGCGTCATTTTGCATCGTGTTGGTTTCCTGTTTAAATTCGTGAAGTTGACACAGAATCAATCCCAGGCATGTGCCCAATTGAGTCATTCCGGCATGCTTCAAGCCGGAAACCAGAGAATGTGCCGTGTGCCTGGATTCCGGCTAGCCCCCATGACCGAGCGGTCACAACGAAGGATGAAAAGACTTAATGACGGCATTTTCACAGGAAAGCATGCCAGAATGACGGGCTCGGTGACAGTCAAACATGTTAAATCTATTTTGCTCAAGTACTTACTTCTTTTCCGTTGCGATGCTGAAAGTCGAGCATCCTGAAAGCTTGACGGCGTCAAC
>DAIQOB010000507.1:0-2349 GCA_036788075.1 Syntrophobacteraceae bacterium | reverse complement strand
TACATGGGAAAGCTCATCGAAGTGAACGACACCGAAACCCTGTTCACGCGTCCCAAGTACCGACAAACCGAAGACTACATCACAGGCCGCTTTGGCTAGGAGCCCCCCATGGAAAGTCGTTTTCACCAGGAATTGGAAGGCCTTCGAATGATCATCCTGCACATGGCCGCACTGACGGAAAAAGCCCTGGAAAAAGCCATCCAGGCGTTCAGCGACCGTGACACGGAGCTTGCCGCCGAGGTCATGGATGGTGACAAAGACATCAACGCGCTGGAAGTCGATGTGGACCGGCAGTGTCTCAAGTTGCTGGCCCTCGAACAGCCCATGGCCCGTGATCTGCGCTTCATCATCGGATGCATGAGGATTGCCGTGGACCTGGAGCGCATTGCAGACCAGGCGGTCAATGTCGCTGAGCGGGTGGTTTTTCTCGCTGCCCGTCCCCCGCTTCCTCCCAACCCCGCCATGGCTCAGCTGGGAGAGACGGCCCTGGACATGGTCCGCAGCGTCATCGCGGCATTTGTCAATGAGAGTGAATCACAGGCCATCGATGTGTGCCAGATGGACGACACGGCAGATGAATTGAACGTTCGCATTCTCAAGAATTTTCTGGACTACATGGCCACAGAAACGCCCGCTGTCGAACGGTCCGTTCAAACCATCATCGCGGCCAGATGCCTGGAGCGGGCAGCGGACCAGGCCACCAACATAGCCGAAAGCGTTATTTTCATCATCAAAGGCGTCAACATCAAGCACCACTGCCAGCGCACCTGAAAAAGGCCGTCAGGGGATCGTAAGTCGGGTGATTTACAGTTCCCTGGCGGTTCTCTCATTCGTTTTGGATCGAAAGAACCGCAAAATGAACAGGCCATCTCGCCTTTCTCCCGATCCAGTCTGTCTAAAGCCCTGTCCGATCCTTCCAGGACAAGATCCGTGTCTCGACGGCAACATCGATGTCATTTCATTTCGCAAAAAGACGTTGAGATTGCGGATTTTCCAGCCCGGACACCCCTGTCCAATTTTGGTGACTTAACCACCCTTTCGTCATTCCGGCGAATGCCGGAATCCAGGAAAATAAAGAGATTCTGGACCCCTGTTTTCACCGGGGTGACCTCAAGTCAACAGCATTGACGCCCTTATCCAGGCAGGTCCCGTCGTACCCCCTCCCGCCTTTTTCAATCAATTGTCACCGCATCGTCGCTTTCTTGTAACTGCAAGGCTGTTTAATGGGAATCGTTCATTCGGCAGTTTTCTCATTTGCTTGAAGGGTTCCAACCCTCTATGCCCACATGCCTTGACCGGGGGGGAACTGAACCGCAACTCATCATGACCTGGGTCGAGAGTCCAGGAAAGGGTCGGCTTTCGTCTAACGTTGAAAGCGAAAGGAGGTGGCAGGATCGCCGAAGGTTGTTGCGGAACAGCTAAAAACATCGAATCTGCGAAAAAAATGATCGAAGTAACTTTTGAGGAGGAAAAGAATGCTATTGAAGTCCATGAAAGAAAAATCCGTTGCAGGGCGTATGAGGACCCTGCTTATCACAGGAGTTGTGGCCCTGAGCTTCGCAGGCGCTGGCGGCGCCATGGCAGCCGGTTGCACCAAGCAAAAAGCTGAATGGCTGTCGGGCGATTTTCATCAACATACTCTCTATACCGACGGAAGCACCACTTTTGACTTCGTGATGGAGAAAGACAACGCGTTCGGCCTGGACTGGTGGGCCAATTCCGAGCACGGCGGAAGCCGGAATCGGGACGGCGAGGGTGTCAAGTGGCTCGATACCACGAAGTACCCGGTCAACCCGGTCCTGGGTGATAATGCAGCATCCGGCAACATGTGGCGGTGGCAGAGCCTGAGAGACTTCGTTTTTCCCGACATTCTGGATGCTCGGGCGCTCTATCCCGACAGAAAGATCTTCTCCGGGCTCGAGTGGAATGTTCCGGGGCACGAACACTGCAGCACGGCTATCGTCGCCAAGGACGCCAGTGCTATCAGCGCTTTTGAATTCCAGTTCGACAAGAGCGATACGGATAAGAGCCGCACCGGCGAAGTCACCCCTTACGGGACTCTTGCCAAACAAAATGGACGGGATCCCCTCACTCAGGCGACCAAGCCTGTCGGCTCGGACCGTCATGCCGACGCCGTCGCAGCCTGTAAATGGATGGAAGACCAGTTCAAGGCCCGGACAATCGACAATGGCTGGATCATTTTCGCACATATCGAACGGGCCGGTGTGTTCAAGACCGGCAGCAGCGACGGCGGATACAACATTGAGCATTTCCGCGATTTCAACAACTCAGCTCCACACGTCTGCTTCGGCTTTGAAGGAGCCCCCGGCCATCAAGTCAACGATTTCC
>DAIQOB010000506.1:0-2352 GCA_036788075.1 Syntrophobacteraceae bacterium | reverse complement strand
GCAAGATGTTTTGCCTGGCGGGCATTGGAGCTCATCTCAGCGGATTTGTTCAATCGGCGAAGGATGTGCCTCGGATGGTGGCCATTGACGGGTGCCCGCAGGGGTGTGTCAAAAAGACACTGGAGCATGCGGAAATCTCTGTGAAATCTTATGTCGTGCTGACGGAACTTGGCATCGAAAAAAATAAAGACTTGAGCCTCAAGCGTGATGAGATAGACAAGGTCAAGGCTGCCGCGAAGGCAGCATGCGGCAGTGTGTGATCCATCAGAAACATTTAGAGCGGGGGGAGGTGCCCCATGTTGCTCAAAGGCTACCGCAAGGAAATTGTCCGCCCCGAGTGCAGGCCCGAGGCCGAATCCGTCCACTACATCGCTCACCTCGACGAGGACATCACCGAGGTGATCCCCTACCTCAACGCCGTGCTGGGAGGCTTTCAGTATCTCAAAAATCCTCCCTCCGTCTCCTTCAAAGTCCATGGAAAGCTCATCGCGGTCCATCCCCGGATGATCTGTGTCAACGCCCTGCGTGACGAAGCCGAGGGGGAGAAAATCATCGAGTGGATGAAAGAGGAGATCAACAGCGCCTGGGAGCGTCGTGGCGAGATCGAGCCCAGGTTCGAGGGAGCTCCCAAGCCGAAGGTGATCGAGATCTTGAAGCTCCTGCCCAAGACCAACTGCCGGGAATGTGGTCAACCCACCTGCATGGTTTTCGCCGTCCAGGTGGCGGAAGGTGGAAAAGGGCCTGAGGATTGTCCGCCATTGAATACGGAGAGTAGGGCCAGGCTCCATATGTACCTGGCTCAATTCAACTTCGATTGATACCGCTCGCGTAAGACGCTCGGATACACTCATGAATGAATCCGGCATCACCGGATAGAGGGTGGACAGCTTATGGAGCCTTCAAGGGAAGCTGAAGCAAAGCAACTGAATGTTTTTGAAAAATACCTGACTTTGTGGGTGGCGCTGTGCATCATTGGGGGCATTGTGCTGGGAAAGTTGGCGCCGGAGCTTGCCAACCGGCTGGATCGCATGGCCATTTATGTGGATGAAGCGCCTGTGGTCTCCATCCCCATCGCCATTGCGCTCTTTTTCATGATGTACCCCATCATGGTGAAGATCGATTTTGCCGAGGTGGTTCGCGCCGGACGCACGCCCAAACCGGTCCTTCTCACACTCATCGTAAACTGGGGCATCAAGCCGTTCACGATGCTGGGCCTCGCCATGCTCTTTGTGGGCTACTTTTTCAGAGACCTGCTGCCCGGTGTGGATGTTCTCAAGGACGGGTCTCAGGTGCCCCTGTATCGCTCTTACATATCCGGTATGATCCTGCTGGGCATTGCGCCGTGTACGGCCATGGTCCTCATGTGGGGTTATCTTTCCAAGGGAAACCAGGGACTCACGCTGGTGATGGTGGCCATCAACAGCCTGACCATGCTCGTTCTCTACGGCGTGCTCGGCAAGTGGCTGCTGGGGCTCAATCAGATGCCTGTGCCCTGGGAAGCGCTGCTCCTTTCCATCTCCATTTATGTGGCCCTGCCCCTGGTAGCCGGCTATTTTTCACGGCGCTGGATCATTCGAGTCAAAGGGGAGCACTGGTTCAACACGAAGTTCCTCCATGTGCTGACGCCCGTGGCCATCATCGCCCTCCTGGCAACGCTGGTGCTGCTCTTCAGTTTCAAGGGGCAGACCATCATTGAAAATCCGCTCACTATCCTCTGGATCGCCATCCCTCTGACGATCCAGACCTTTCTCATCTTCGTCATTTCTTATGTGGTTGCAAAACTCATCGGGCTGCCTTACGAGGACGCCGCACCCGCTTCCATGATCGGCGCCTCGAACCATTTTGAAGTCGCCATCGCCACGGCCACCATGCTCTTCGGACTGTCTTCCGGGGCAGCACTGGCCACCGTCGTCGGAGTTCTCATCGAGGTGCCGGTGATGCTCATGCTGGTGAAGATCTGCCTCAGAACCCGGTATTGGTTCACGGATCGGCTGAAGGGTATGAGCGTCCGGGAGGCGTTGGTGTATTTGCTGGAGGAGGTGGAGAGCCTACGTGTCGAAGTGAGCGACATCCGTGCCCGGGACAGGGGAAAACCTTGAAAGGCTATCTGCCATCGGCGGCTCAACCGACGCAATTTGCGTAGGACGGGGGGGGGCATTCGAACGGTCGGTTGCGGCTTCTTGAAGCGGAGGCTCGCATCCTTTATGCCGACCGGGTGGTCATCACCACCGGATCCCGCCCCGCGAGTCTTCCCCTCTTTCCGCAAGGCCCCCGCGTCCTGCTTCCGGATGAAATGCTGAGGAGCCCCATCCTTCCGCAGCATCTTCTCGTGGTAGGGGGAGGCGCCGTAGG
>DAIQOB010000505.1:0-2355 GCA_036788075.1 Syntrophobacteraceae bacterium | reverse complement strand
GCGAGATTGTAACCTGAGGCGCAGACGAAGCCGGTTTTCAGCCCATCGACCCCGGGGCATTTCCCCAGGAGCCTGTTGGCGTTGCGATGGGTCTCAGTGCGGTAAGTGTACGTGCACATGGAATGAATGTTCAGCGATTCGGGGAAACGATGCAGATAGGCCAGGGAGAGCCGGGAGATATCCCGGGCGGTCGTCAGCTGTCCCTTGGCGGGAAGTCCGTTGGGCGTCATGAAGACGGTGTTGCGCATGCCCAGCATTCTTGCCTTGATGTTCATTTCCCGCACAAACTGCTCCACACTCCCCGAAAAATGCTCAGCCGCAGCAACACAGGCATCATTTCCCGACACCACTGCCATCCCCTTGATGATTTCCTCCAGGGGAACCTGGTCTCCCGCACGAAGTCCCATGCGCGACCCCCCTGTGCTCGCCGCACGGCAGCTTACATTCACGTTATCCCATAGTCGGGCGCGTCCGTCCCGAATGGCTTCAAAAATGAGATAGAGAGAAAGGACTTTGGTGATGGAGGCGGGGGCTATGAGGGAATCGGCGTTTTTTTCATAGAGCACTCGATTATCACGGGTATCAATGAGAATGGCGGAGCGGCTGTTAACGGAAAATGGGGCCGCCCCTGCCAACCCTGGAATCAACACTGTCAAGAGAAGCCACGCCACCCAGACCACAGCCGTTTTTGTCCGCATACCCGGAATCCTTTCAAATGGAGCTTTGCTCGCACACCACGGATAAAACAAGGGGTCGAATACGATTTACGATGGGCACCGCCCAGGGAGCTTCGTTCTGAAGCCACCCCGTAATTCGGCAGAATTCCCTCGCAAGACAAGTTAAAAACAGCTCCCGGCCCCATGCCCTGCTCGCGCTCGACGGGGGAGGGGCCTGCACTGCGAGGTGCGTTTCCCCTAAGTCTATGGTGAGAGCGGCCGCATTTGTCAACCGAAAAGCTACGCAGAGCAAAGAGAAAAACGCTTTGCTTCTTTTTGACGGAATTTCTGAACAGCATCTCGTTTGGCAGATGTCAAACAGGCCTGGGAATTTTGTCACATGAACAATTTGCACACCGGTGTAAATGTTGCTATATACATGGGCGCATGAACATAGTGCTCCTTGGAAGCAGCCTCGCAATAACCAGCCCCACTGGAAGGGAAAACGTAAATGATCGGGCGAATGTTTGACTTTTTATCCAAAGACATGGCGATGGACCTTGGGACGGCAAATACCTTGATCTATGTGAGGGGGAAGGGAGTCGTTCTGGACGAGCCTTCAATGGTTTGCGTGGACAAGGAAACCCAGAGAGTCGTCGCTGTGGGAAAAGAGGCAAAAAATCTTTCGGGGCGACACGGCAAGAACACCATGAGTGTGCGACCTCTCAAAGACGGCGTCATTCACGACTTCGAAACGGCAGCCCACATGATTCGGACTTTCCTGGGCAAGGTTTTCAAGCGAGTCCCCCTCTCTCGTCCTAAACTGGTCATTGCAGTACCTGCCGGCATCACTTCCGTGGAAAAAAGAGCTGTCATGGAAGCGTCGGAAATGGCCGGCGCCGGGAAGGTCTACCTCATCGAGGAGCCCATGGCCGCAGCCATCGGCAGCGGCCTTCCCATAGACAAACCCATGGGACAGATGGTCGTCGACATCGGCGGAGGTACAACCGAAGTCGCCATCATTTCAGGTTTTGCCGTGGCCTGCAGCGAATCCCTTCGCGTAGCGGGCGACGAAGCCAATGAAGCCATCTGCAATCATATCCGCCGGCAGCACCGCCTGAACATCAGCGAATCCATGGCTGAAATCATCAAAATAAAGATCGGCGCCGCCGTACCCCTCAAGAAGCCCCTGGAGGTGAAGCTGCGGGGCAAAGATCTTGCCAGCGGCATGCCGAAGGTTGTTACCATCACGGATTCCGACATCCGTGAGGCCATCAAGGAGCCCACCCTGGCCATTGTGGAAGGCGTGCGACGCGTCCTGGAGAAAGCATCCCCGGACCTGGCCTCCGATGTGGCGGAAAACGGGATCTGGCTGGCGGGTGGAGGCGCTTTGCTCAAGGGGCTGAGACTCCTCGTCCACCAGGCGACGGGGCTGAATGTTCAAAAATCCGAAGATCCTCTCCGTGCCGTCATCCGGGGCGCCGGAGCCGTCACGGAGCAGTTCGATTTTTATCGAGACGTTTTCCTCAATTGACAGAGACCCCGAGGGCATTGCCTTCCACGACACCGAATTCCCTTCAGAGCCCGGTTGGAGAAAGCCTCTCGAGGCAGGGAAGAGCACGAGGACGATTCACTGTCTCTCCCTAACACCTGCGCTTCGCCGGCGGCGTTTGCCGAGAAGTTCATCCAGGCCGAATTT
>DAIQOB010000504.1:0-2360 GCA_036788075.1 Syntrophobacteraceae bacterium | reverse complement strand
TGCCGTAGGTTGAACCATTTGCCACTGCTTGATCGTTTTCGGTAGATCTGCCATCGAATACCTCCTGGTGAAAAAATTTCGACAAGGTTGAACTGGGCTTTCGCCCCCTGTATCACGTCATCCTATGGCCCTCGCGCTGAAATGCACGCGTTGACGTGTTTGAGTCTTGCTCGGCATTGCTCATTCTCTCCAGCATCTCCCTACCCCAGAACAATCGATAAGGATGTGGAAAAGACCTATAAGCTATATTGCGGCTACAACATAGCTTTATGACATACGGATTGTCAACAACTATTTTTTGCCTTCCATCATCGATGGAAATATCGATTGCCCATAAAAAAAAGTTCTTGACTGAGATCCTCATATAGCTAAACTGTAGCTGTTTCGTAGCTTGATACTCCGATTCGAGCCACACAGGCCGGCGCGAGATGCGTGCTCACACGGATGGGGCCGTCTTGTACGGGCTGGTACGACCGTCAGGTTTCCCCATGGGGAAAAGTTAAGGGATCCGGCGGGGCAGCTCCATGAGCAGCTTCGCATCACGCGTTACATCCCGGGAACAGGAAAGGAGGGCTGACAAACAAAAGATTTTCTGGCTTGCCTGACTGAACGGAAATTTTCGGACGTCTGCCACTTCTGCTTGAAAGATGCTCGCCTTCGACTCCCGATGCAATTCCTCAGCTCCGCACACACCAGGATTTCCCGCAATTCTTGAGTAATCTTTTCTGTAAGACTGAGCATCTTCCATTGAAAAAGGAGCTTATGCAATGAGTTGGGACTATGTCCTCGAACTGATCAAGAACATCTTGTTCACGCAAACCGGTATTCCCCACGTGGGCTTCGGGCAGGTGATCATGCTCTGTATCGCCCTGTTCTTCCTCTATCTGGCGGTGGCCAAGGAGTATGAGCCCCTGCTGCTACTGCCCATCGGCTTCGGAATCTTCCTGGTGAATTTTCCCCTGACACCCCTCATGGGCTTTACCGAGCACGGCAATCCGGAGCTCATCAGGGCCTTTTACAAATACGGTGTCGAATGGGAAATCATTCCCTGTGTCATCTTTCTAGGCTTGGGCGCCATGACGGATTTCGGCCCTCTCATTGCGAATCCCAAGACCCTCATCATCGGGGCAGGGGCGCAGTTGGGAGTCTTCGTAACATACATAGGAACGCTCCTTCTCGGCTTCAGCCTGAAGGAAGCGGCCTCCGTGGGGATCATCGGCGGCGCCGACGGTCCCACCACCATTTACCTCACCGCCAAGCTCGCACCGCACATCCTGGGCGCCAACGCCCTCGCGGCCTATTCCTACATGGCCATGGTGCCCCTCATCCAGCCGCCCATCATGCGGCTCCTGACTACTCCCGCACAGCGTAAGATCAAGATGCGGCAGATGCGGAGGGTTTCCAAGCGGGAAAAACTCTTTTTCCCCTTGATTGGCTGCACCCTGATCGTCCTGTTGGTTCCGGCCATCGCCCCCCTCATGGGCATGTTCATGCTGGGGAACTTCATGAGGGAATCCGGTGTCGTGAAGCGCCTTTCGGAAACGGCTGAAAACGACCTCATGAACATCGTGACCATCTTTCTGGGAGTAGCGGTGGGAGCCACTATGCAGGCCGACAAGTTCCTGAGTTTGAAGCCTTTCATGATTTTTGTGCTGGGGCTGGTGGACTTTGTCATATGCACCGCAGGCGGCATCCTGACCGTCCACATCATGAATCTCTTCATCAAGAAGGACAAAATCAACCCTCTCATCGGGTCAGCCGGCGTTTCGGCAGTCCCCATGTCCGCGCGGGTGTCTCATGTGGAAGGGCGCAAAGCCGATCCGAACAACTGGCTCCTCATGCACGCCATGGGACCGAACCTGGCCGGCGTCATCGGCTCGGCGGCAGCAGCCGGCATGCTCATTGCCATGTTCAATTAGGAGGAAGGACGATGGATCTCAAAAGACTGTCACAGCTGATTCGGGCATTGAAATTCAAAATGGTGCTCTGTGTAATTGTCCTGTGGGCAACAATCCTCTTTTCGTCAACGACATGGGCGGCCTTCATCGGAGAGGACCTGGAAATTCCCAAGCCGACCTTCACGACAGAGGGAGAGGTCGTAACGGCCAAGCTCATTCCCCGGGGGAGAAACCTCAGCATCCAGATCGACTTTGCCGTCACGGGAGGAAAGCTGGAGTCGGTGGAAGGCAAACCCTTCGCCGAGGCCGAACGGCCTGAGGTGGACATAAAGGACTTCCGCTCGGCGCTTTTCGTCGTCAAGGCGAGCGGTGTGTCCCCGGGCGGAGAGGCCAAGGTTTCCAGTGCCTCCAACTATTTCAATGCATCGACCACCTTTTGGGTATTCAACCCCAATGCATCCA
>DAIQOB010000503.1:0-2361 GCA_036788075.1 Syntrophobacteraceae bacterium | reverse complement strand
TAGCATAAACCAGGCGTACAAATCCAATGGCCATGAGCCCTGCGAGCAAGCCCAACAGCAGGTAAAAGAATAGCTCCCAATAATGAACCAACTCGAAGCCGATCACGTTGAAGGCTGGGAAATTCCCCCAGAAAATCCTTGCCAGAGCAGAAGACACAACGGCTGAGATGATGATATGGCTGATATGCGCGATTTCGATGTCGAGAAGGATGATTTCCACGGCAAAGAGCGTGCCCGCAATGGGTGCGTTGAAAGTAGCGGCAATACCTGCAGCTGCCCCGGAGGCAAGGCATATGCGGCGCATGTCGGGTGACAATCGGAAAAGCTGGGCCAGAGAAGAACCGATAGAGGATCCAATCTGTACAATGGGTCCTTCTCGCCCCAGTGAAGCGCCGCTGCCTATGAGCAAGCTGGTCACCAGGGCTTTAAAAATCGTCACGCGATGGCGTATGGTGCTTTGGCGATTCGCTACGGAAACGATCACTTCCGGAACCCCTGGCCCTCTCGCTTCAGGAACGACAAACGTGATGATCGGCCCTGCAAGAAGGCCTCCGCAGGCGGGAACAAGGATTTTCAGCCACCAGGGCGCACTCGTCACACTGTCGAGAAACGTCATGCCTGAAGGCCAGAAAATCCCTTGAAAAAGCTCTATCAAGGCACGGAAGCCAAGCGCGCCAAGAGCGGCAAGAACCCCGATGGCCACTGAAAATGCGAGGAAGCTGAAGTCTTTTATGCCCTGCCGTTTCAATGCGTGTGGGTACCCTTCCTTTTCCACCCCCGTCCCAAAAGGCTATCAGCAAGCCGGCGGTTTCAATGAAGACCCCCCAGCAGCTATTTTCAGGTCTGGAGGCCCAGGGGTAACAGATCGGTCAGTCAATTCAACCATTACTTTGACACTGTTTGTGTCCTCATAAAATATACCGTAAAGGGTCAAAAGCCGAACGTTTTCAAACATGGGTGCAACGTCTTGCGCCAGAAATGGTTCGGCTCTTGAATTCTCGATGTGTGCTTGTTAAAGAGCACCATCTCCAGGTTTGAATTCATGGGCTCTTATTCACTGCATAGGATATGGGCAAATTCATGGCCTTTTTGGATACAGTCCCAGCACTTGTGCGCGTTTTCGCCGCTTTCATTTTGGTCCTGCTTGCCATACGGAAGAGGCTTTCCCTCGGAAATGCTTTCTTCCTGGGAGCCATCACCCTGGGGTTGATGTTTGGACTTTCTCCCTTCGCCATGGTCCAATCCATTTTTCATTCTCTCAGTCACCCCAAGACCCTTTCCCTGTCCATCATCGTCTCTCTCATCCTCATACTCAGCCACAGCATGGAGCTGACGGGACAGATGGAAAGGCTGCTCCACCGCTTTCAGGGGCTTGTCGCAAAGCCGGTCATCAATCTCATCGTTTTTCCGGCGCTCATTGGATTGCTGCCCATGCCGGGAGGAGCTGTTTTTTCAGCGCCCATGGTGAAAACGCTGGGAAAGTGCCTGAACCTGCCCGCCTCCCAGTTGAGCTACATCAATTACTGGTTCCGCCACATCTGGGAATACTGGTGGCCCCTCTACCCCGGCATC
Organism: Syntrophobacteraceae bacterium; assembly: GCA_036788075.1. Lineage (GTDB taxonomy): Bacteria > Desulfobacterota > Syntrophobacteria > Syntrophobacterales > Syntrophobacteraceae > Desulforhabdus. The sequence continues at coordinate 789 of DAIQOB010000503.1, read as the reverse complement.
CTGCTCACCATGACCCTCGCGCACCTGGACCTCTGGGCCTTCGTCCTTTTCCTTTTTCCCCTGACCCTCGTGGCCCTGGCTGCAGGCTACTGGCCGCTGAAAGCCCTCCGAAACAGCGCGGCAGCCCAAGGTGGGATGGACCAGGAATGCACTCCCCCTGCTCCCCGTCCTCCCTTGAAGCCCTTTCTCAAAGAGCTCCTTCCCATCCTGATGGTCATCGGTCTGGGCCTCGGGTCAGGAAACCTGTTGACGTTCCTCCTCAAGAAACACACCCTGACCATCACCCAGGAGATCGGCCTGATTTTCGCACTCCTGGTGGCGATCGCCTGGGTGTGGCACGAGAATCACCTCTCTGCCGGGCAGAGATGGCAGATCCTCCTTCAGAAACCGCTCCTCAACATATTCTACATGGTGTGCGCCATTCTGGTTTTCAAAGGAATGCTCGAAGACAGCCATGCTGTGGAGGCCATCAGCCGGGATCTGATCCGATGGAAGGTTCCCCTCATGCCCATCTGCATCGTCCTTCCCTTTTTCGTGGGAGGCGTCGTGGGACTCACCATCGGGTTTGTGGGGACCACTTTCCCCATCCTCATATCCCTCATTCAGGCGGCCGGAGAGGCCGACTTCATGCTGCCCTACATGATGCTGGCTCTCGTGAGCGGCTTTGTGGGCGTTCTCCTTTCCCCCCTGCACCTGTGCCTTCTGCTCTCCAACGAATATTTCGGAACCCCACCGGCCCCCGTCTACCGCTATCTCTGGGTCCCGGGCTGCGTCCTTCTCCTGGCCGGC
>DAIQOB010000502.1:0-2363 GCA_036788075.1 Syntrophobacteraceae bacterium | reverse complement strand
CGGTATGTGGACTACATTCAAAGTCCTCTTGGAAATTTTTCCCTCGGGGGTTTCGGCGAGGACTTCCATGACATTGTTCCCTTCCCTGAGGGTGACCGAAGTCGAATAGCGGCCGTCCGCAGTGATTTGAGCTTCCTGGCCTTTGATGCGAAGGGCCACAGTGGAGCCCACTGCAGAACCGGCCACCTCGATGCTGGAAGACATCGTGCTGACGTAATCCGATGGGGATGCCAGTGTCAGCCGGGGAAGAGAAAGGTAAGGTTTGATGGCGTATGCATGAACTTTGCCCGAATGATAGACGATGGCCTCCGGCGTGCCATCACGGTCGATGTCGCCCGTGCCAAGGAGAGCTCTCCCATCCTCTGCTCGAAGGATATCGGGAATGCTCTCGCCATCTGCATTTCCATAATGCACGACAAAGTGCCCCAGCGCCAAATCGCCAAACCCATCCCCATCGAGGTCTCCCAGTGGAGCGATTGCTCCCCTGTTCAGGGAAAACGAAACACTCGGTGCCTCGGCCATATTCGGCCCACCGTAGTAGAGGTGTGTGGCAGACGATGCCTTTTTGGAGCCCACGAGCACATCACTCAATCCGTCTCCATTGAAATCCAGGCCACCTACAATTGATCCGTAGCAATTGGGACCGGAAAAGACGACGGGTGAAAATTGAAGGGATGGTCCTCCCAGGACCAGTCGCGCCTCCCCCGTGGGCACAGATGGATTATCGCATTCGGCAGAACCCACCACCATGTCCACAATCCCGTCGCCGTTCACATCCCCTGCGGAGGCCAAGGAGCGTCCCATAAATTTCGTGGCGTCGGGACCTATGATTTCAACGGTTCGATCTTCGATACTTTGTCCGCCCAAAAGAACCACAACCCTGCCGCTTCGATCCAATCCTCCCGCAGGAGCACCTATGGCCACATCCTGGAAGCCGTCCCCATTGATGTCTCCCACGTGCGCGATGGATGTTCCCAAGAGCTCGGCCGTTGAAAAAGTGCCCCCATCAGGGCTGTAGGATGCCTTACCGCTGATGGTGAGTACTGGATCCGAACCAAACTGAGCCCCTCCCCTGTAGACATAGACCTTGCCTGCATCTGCCACAGCGTGTGGCTTTTTGCCTGCGTCGGCATGAGGGGCGCCGACCACGAGATCGTCGTATCCGTCACGGTCCAGATCCACGAGGGCTAAACTCGAGCCGAACCGCTCCCCAGATTTCTTTACTGTGAGCGTAAGGTCAGGGAGGGTCTGCACACCGGCATCACGATATATCTTGACCTGGTCGGAATCGGGAACGCCGAGAACCAGATCAGCTTTCCCGTCGTGGTCCAAGTCTCCCACAGCCGCAGCCGCTGGAGTAGAAGTAAACAGTGCGGGTTTTCGCTTGACGAGGTCGCTGTAGCTGTTCAGAAGCGTATCGGTGTAGGTCTCCGCTGTTTCGACGGAATATGAGCTTTCCACCCCATTACTGTAAACCGCCGTCACCACGTAATAATAGGTCACACCGTTCTCAATTTGACTGTCCGCAAAAGCCGGCTCGCTGCTGGTGAAAGACGCTGTTGGGCTATAGCTCGTGGTGGCAGTGCGCCTGTATATTTTGTACGTTTCGGCATTCGTACTGTCCCAGAAAATATGAATACAGCCCTCCCCGGAGAGAGAGTGGACATTCTCCGGCACCTCCACAACCACTATGGCCTCACCGTCACCGGGAGCCAGAAGGATCAGGAGCATTAGAAATATTGAAAGTAACCGGCTTACGAGGGGCACACTGTGAGGGAGTGTCTGAGGTGAGGCATCCATGGTCCGGCAAAAAACCTTGAAATCTCGCGGCGGGGATGAAGAAACGTCTCTCGGCAGCATACGGCGTTCCTTTCACTGATGGTGGATCGAAAAAATCGGTCCCTGGTCGTCTCAACGACAAAGTCCCGAAGATCACCCCATATGAATCGGAAAGGGCTCGCCAAAGCTTTACTCCCGAGAGTGAAAAAAGAGGATTGCAGCAGGGTTAGGGCGGAAAGATGTATACTGCGCACGGCTGACAATCGTATTTTCTGTCATTTCGACCAAACGGAGAAATCTTTATAAATCCCTCACATGCGCTCGGGGTGACAGAAGTGAAGTTTTCGATCGTTCGCAGTATATCTTATGGGACGAAAGGTTTCCGGAGGACAAGCCCCACCGAGTCGACCGGGCAGGGCTCGCCCAGGCTAGAAAAAAGACGGTCACGGATTGGCGTTGCCTCAAGCCTTTCATGTGTTATTTTTATTCGCAGTAAAGGGGAGAGACGATGGCAACGATTGTTTTTGACACCTACGCATATATCAAGAAGCTCCAGACGGCAGGTTTCACCGAAGAGCAGGCTG
>DAIQOB010000501.1:0-2379 GCA_036788075.1 Syntrophobacteraceae bacterium | reverse complement strand
CGGGGAGGCCGGGGCAGAAAGTGGGGCTGCCGGCGAAGTGCGGGAGGGTGCGGCATGATCAGGGATCCCTTCAGGATACTTTCGGTCGATCTGGCGGCAGGACGGGGCCTGATCGAAACGCTGGACGGCAGGGACACTGTTGCCGGGGGAAGCGGGCTTGCGGCCATGCTATTCCAAAAGTACGGTCTTCCTGGACAGCCGTGGGACGACCCCGAACAGCCCCTCATCTTCGCCATCGGCCCGCTGACGGGGTACTTCCCCCTCATGAGTAAAACCGTGTGCGCCTTCAAGTCGCCTTATCACGACCAGTATGCCGAAAGCCATGGAGGGGGGCGTTCGGCCCTTTCCCTGCGATTTGCGGATTTCGACGGACTCGTCATTCGGGGAAAAGCGCCCACGCCATCCTGTTTGTCCATCGGGTCCAGGCACCTGGAGCTGAAGGATGTGCATTACCTGTGGGGGATGGATCTTCTCAAGACGGGCAAGATGCTCCGTCGCATGTACAAGGGGTCCGGTCACCGGAGCATCCTGCGCATCGGGCCCGCAGGAGAGAATCTCTCCGCCATGGCCTGCATCAATGTGGACACGTACCGCCATTTCGGGAGGCTCGGGTGCGGAGCGGTCATGGGAGCCAAGAACCTCAAGGGGATCGTCATCATGGGTGATGGCACGTTTCCCCTTCCCGAGGGAAAGGACTACCCCAGGCTCTTTGCTGAGGTTCATCGCAAAATGACGGACACCGACATGATGGAGAAATACCACAATGTCGGCACGCCCATCAACATGGCGGTCTTGAACGGGATTCGCGCTCTCCCCATCCGGAACCTGCAGAAGACGACCGACCCGGCTATAGAAGGCATCTCGGGCGAAACTTTTGCCAGGGACACTCTGTTGCGCAATGCCGCCTGTGCGGGCTGCCCCGTCGGCTGTATCCATATTGGATTTGTCCGGGAGAGGTTCATGGAGGAGAACCGTTACCTCTACCGGCAGGTTTCCTATGACCATGAGCCCATCTTTGCTGCGGGCGCAATGCTCCAGGTGACCGATGCCTTCTCCGTCCTGTCGCTCCTCGATGCCGTCGAACGGGAGGGACTCGATGTCATGTCTGCGGGCGTTTCCCTGGCATGGGCCACGGAAGCCCTCGAAAAGGGGGTCCTCTCTACCCGCGAGACCCTCGTTCCCCTCCAGTTTGGCGACGCCAAAGCCTACATTGAAGCAGTCCATCACCTGGGGGCGGCCTCCAATGATTTCTACCGGCTTTTGGCTCAGGGAACTTCCAGGGCCGCCGGGCACTACGGCGGAGGGGATTTTGCCTGTGTTCTCGGGCAGGAGATGGCAGGCTATGCCACCGGCGAGGTGTTTTTCATTTCCCAGGCACTCGGCTTTCGGCACTCTCACCTGGATGCGGGCGGCTATTCCTACGACCAGAAAAGCAAGGAGCCGGACGTTGACGGGGCGGTGAAGTTCCTCGTGCAAGATGAGCGTGCCAGGGTTCTGCTGACTTCCATGGTGAGCTGTCTCTTCGCGCGGGGAGTGTATGGGGAAGAGATCCTGTCGGATTGCCTCCGGTCGGTGGGGTACACAAACCTGGCGGAAGGGATCGGCAGGGTCGCCGACACCATTCAAAAGCTGCGCTGGCGAGCACGCCTGGCGACGGGCTTCGATCCCTGCGCAGTGTCCATTCCCCAACGGTTTCTGGAAATTGAAACCTGGAAGGGGAAGCTGGACGAAGCCTACCTGGCTGCGCTCAAAACAGCCTATGGGGCGGCGATCTTGGGCATTGCACGCGGTGAGGGGGAATCAGATCAGTAGAAAGGATGGTACGATGGGACAGTTTGCTGCATATGCTCTGCAAAGTCTTGGTGTCAGGCTGCCTCTTTATTATGCTGACTTTATGGAAACCCACGGGAAAAAGCTGCCTGACGACCCCATCCACAAGGACAGCTGGATTGGGAAACTCGGGTCTCCGGATTTTGTCGTGGGAACCACGCTGGCTTTCCGATCGAGCTTGCCCGCCTTCCGTGCAGAGTATGTGGTGATTGGCTATGTGGGCATCAAGACCATCATCGTCAACAAAATGTATGAAGAATTTGACGAATACCTGGTGCTGGATACCAGGGATGGAAGCCTCCACGGTGTGGATTCCCTCGGCGGCCGGAGAAAAATTGCGGACGGTTTCGAAGAATGGATCACGCCGGATCTTTTGAGAGCGACGCTCCGGGACAAGTACGCCAGCAACCTCAGTGTCGTCGTCTTCGACGATGAGAAGAAGGCTGAAGAAGCCCGTCTCAAGCTCCTGAAGCTCCAGAGCGAGGGCTTCGTGGAACTGGAGGACGTCGTGGTGGTGGTGAATTTTGAAATCGAAGTCGAGTACAACAC
>DAIQOB010000500.1:0-2383 GCA_036788075.1 Syntrophobacteraceae bacterium | reverse complement strand
TCCACTAGGCCCAGTGCGTATTCCGCCCCGACAGCGGGCAGCTTATCCACGTGCTTCCCCAGGAAGCGTTTGTAGACCTCCAGCGCGGGCTGGTGATTGAGCTCGTAAAGGACATTGCCCTCGGCGCGTGTCACCCGTTTGGCGATTCCGATGGGAGACCAGCCGCTGCACACCCCCGTTCCCACGCTGAACCTCCCCGAAAATCCCATGGCGACAGCGGCCCTCGTATGGATATACGGCCCCCAAAACTGCAGCGTGCGGGAAAACTGCATGTTGTCGGCAGCGGCCCCCCCTGCAATGATGATGGAATCTCCCAGAACACGCTGCATGCCCCGGAGGACGGCACAGCCGTTTCCTTCGAGAGCGTCCGAAAAGAGCTGAACCAAGCGCACCGTATGGGGAAGAGCTTCCGCAAGCCTTTCTCCCGCGCGCTCCGAATCGAGACCGATGTCGTTGACCCAGGCAACGTGTATGTCCACCTGGTCGGAAGCAAAACCGCCGAGGACCGCAGAGTGCTGGCTGTACCCCTGGCAGGAGATTTCGCCGGCGCTCGTACACCCCACGACATTTCCCGTGCCTACGGCTTCGCATACGCCCCGGACCATGTCGCCCAGGTTTTCTTCAGGTGAACAAAACAGGAGGCATCCGTCAGGGGAGCTCCCCAGCTGCTGCACCAGGGATTCCCCCAGGTGTCTGCCCGCGTCCCTGGAAAACGGTGCTCCGGAAGTGACTGTGGCCGCCTTGAACATTTGCAGATCCTGTCCTTGCGTCATCGTCCCCTGCAGGGAGATGACCGGGTTGGTATGTCCTCTCGCCAGCCGCGCCCCGTCGGGGCGTATTGATGGCTCACGCCGCTTCAAGCAATGTCTATGCCTTCACAGGGGTTCGGCAGTACAGGCCGCCCGCCGGCGCTCCAGGGAAAGGGGACGTCCCGTCGGAACCGCAAAAAGTGGATGACTTTTCAGAGGATCAACGATGTAAATATTTGAAATAAATTACGTATTATATATTAAAAAACATTGGGGTCTTGAGGGGAATATGGCCTCACTGTTCCGGAGCTTTGCCGGGCCGACGAGTCATCGAATCGCCGACACTCCACCCATGGGCCCCGCCGCACCGAGTCACGGGACCCTGGCCGATGATCCCATCCCATACTTGTGCAGTTTCTTGTACAATGTTTTCCTGTTGATCCCCAGTACTTCGGCTGCCCTGCTCTGGTTGCCCCCCGTCTCTTCCAGGACGGCCATGATGTGGTCCTTTTCCATATCCTCCAGGGTCTTGGTCGGACGGGAGCTGGCTGCCCTGTCGGCATAGAATTCCGACGGAAGATCCTCTGGAGTGATGACATCCGATCGCGCAAAAATCATCGACTTCAGGATGACGGACCGCAGCTCCCTGACATTTCCCGGCCAGGAATACTCTCTCAGGATCTTCATGGCTTCGGGTGAGATCCTGCGCGGGCCCTTGGGAAAATGCTCCATTTTCAAGACGTGCATGGAAAGGGGCTCAATGTCCTCGGGCCGCCTCCTGAGGGGAGGAATTTGGATGTTGATGAGGTCCATCCGGTAGAACAAGTCTTTCCGCAGGAGGCCTTTTTGAACCGCATCGCGGAGGTCCATGTTCGTCGCCAGGACCACACGCGTGTCGATGTGTATTTCCCTGGTCTCGCCCAGGCGGCGCAGCCTTCCGGTTTCCAGAAATCTCAGGAACTTCTTCTGCATGTCGAGATCAATATTGCCGATCTCATCGAGAAACAAGGTGCCTTCGTGGCCCTTCTCCACGAGACCGGTTTTTCTTTCCAGGGCTCCGGAAAATGCTCCGCGGCTGTGCCCGTAGAGCTCGCTTTCGATGAGGTTCTGATTCAAAAGGCCACAATCGACGCAGACAAACGGTCCATTGCGCCTGTTGCTGCGAAGGTGGATGTGCTGGGCCAGTACATCTTTGCCCACTCCGGTCTCTCCCTCGAGCAGGATCGTTTTGTCCGTGGCGCCGACTCTCTCCACCAGGGCATAGACCTGCTGCATCCCCTCGCTGGGGCAGAGGATGAACTGTTCCCTGGGCTCTTTCGTTCTTGGGTGCCCCCCTGCACGCGACGGACTGCACGCATCGGACGCGCTCCGCCCGCACTCGATGGCTTGCCGTGCAAGGGCGAGCAACTCCTGAAATTTGAAGGGCTTGGTAATGTAGTTGAAAGCCCCCCGTTTCATGGACTCTACTGCCGTCTGGATGTCTCCGTAACCGGTGACCATGATCACGGGCATGGCGGGAACGCGGTCCTTGATGTGGACGAGCACTTCCATGCCATCCATTCTTGGAAGGCGAAGGTCCAGCAGGACCAGGTCGAATTCCTCTGCACCCAGAGCCTTCAGGCCCTCCTCACCGT
>DAIQOB010000499.1:0-2387 GCA_036788075.1 Syntrophobacteraceae bacterium | reverse complement strand
CTTATGACAAAGATGTCGGGCTTCATGGATTCAAGGTTTTTCACGGTGTCCAGGAAGGTTTCCCCCTTGACCATGGAGCTGGTCGAAGTCGTGATGCTGAAGGTGTCAGCGCTCAAACGCTTGGCCGCGATATCAAAGGAAGTTCTCGTGCGGGTGCTCGGCTCGTAGAAGAGATGAATGACGGTCTTGCCCCGGAGGGTGGGGACTTTTTTGATGGCTCGAGTGTTGATTTCCTTCAGTGAAGAAGCCATTTCCAGGATATGCTCCATCTCATGGACTTCAAGTTCTCGAATCCCAAGAATATCTTTTCTCTTGAATGGCATGTTCACCCTCTTCTCGTTAGAAACCGCTCCTTCCTCATGGAGAATGCCGCTACTTTACCACGAGATGCACCGGCGACGGCAAGAAAATTGAAAAGGAGTCGAAACTCTTTCAGGCGAAAGTCGGGCCGTTTCACTGGGGATTTTGCTGGAAGCCCTCGTCAGGCTGGTGTGGATGTGATAAAAAGAATTTCCAGGGACGGCGCCGGCTTCAGGCGCTCCCGGGTGAAACAAGGATAGCGAAAATCAGTGTCAAGAAAGGACTTGCCGGCAGGTGCGATCCGTCTTGACATGTTTGGCGAATATCATTAAATGGTCTCTCCATTGATTCCATGAAGGGAGAAGTAGATGCAAAGAGTACCCATCACCAAGAGCGGTTTTGAACGTTTGAAAATCGAGTTACAGCGCCTCCAGAAAGAAGAGCGACCTGCCGTCATCAAAGCGATTGAAGAGGCTCGCGGCCACGGAGATCTCTCGGAAAATGCCGAATATGAGGCCGCCAAGGACAAGCAGTCCCTCATCGAAGGCCGTATTCAGGATATTTGCGAAAAACTGGGACATTGTGAGATCATCGAGAGCTCGGAATCGGAAGACGGGAAGGCGATTTTCGGGTCTACCGTCGTGATGGAAGATCTGGAGACTGGGGAAGTCACCCGCTATACCCTGGTGGGGCCTTATGAAGCGGATGTCCAGGCCGGAACCATCTCGGTGACGTCTCCGTTGGGGAAAGCCCTCATCGGAAAGGAAGAGGGCGATGAAGTCCGCGTGCAAACTCCCAAGGGAATCCGCAATCTTGAAATCCTTGAGGTCCGGAACTGATCCGTTTTGCTCCGACCGAAAAGCAAGTGCATCAAATAAAAACAACCATAATGAATTGCCTTGACAGCCTTTGCCTTCACGTTATAGAGTGACTTTTCTTGAAAATTTGTCCTTCTGGGTGTTGAAGGAGAGACTTCATTTATAGTTTGGAACACTGAAATCCATATTTTTAGAGGAGGTTAGACCTTGGCCAATCACAAGTCAGCCGTTAAGCGGGCAAAACAGAGCGAGGCGCGGCGCCTGCGCAATCGTATGCGAAAAACCCGCATGAAGAACGTAATCAAGGAAGTTCAGGAAGCCATTTCTTCCAATTCGACCGAGCTTGTCATGGAACGTCTGCGACAAGCCGTCTCCACCATCGATCGCACCGCCGGCAAGGGCGTCATTCATAAGAACAACGCAGCACGCAAGATTTCCCGGTTGACCCGGAGAGTTCAGGATTTTCTGGCTGCGAAAAACGCTTAGAGCTTTGCTGTTGCTTTGGCTTGACACGCCCCTGAGGAACCAATCCTCAGGGGCTTTTTTGCTTGATGCGGCATAGCTCCAGTACGAGGGATTCCAGGATTCGCTCGGGAGAGGTGCCACTGCCCTTGAGGGCCCGATCGGCGTGGCGCAGTGCGCGGTGAGCGCTGAACAATTCGCTTTCAGAAAACCGGGAAGCCTGCTGCAGGTACTTCTTGACGACAAACTGAGAGAGGCCGATGCCCTGGCCGATCTGGGGCAGGGGCAGCCCCCGTTGCTGTCCGTCTCTCACCTGCCAGACGAGCTGGATCTGCCTGGCCAGCAGAGCCAGGATGCCCAGAGGTGATTCACCCGAAAGCATGAGGCTTCTCAGGCCGTGAATCGCCCGGTGGGTTTCATTCTGCCCCACATGCTGCAGGAGCTCGAAGACGGAATGGCTCCTCTGCATGCTGACCACCTGCTGAACGTCGGAAATGTCAATGACTGAGCGCTCCCCCACGTAGATGGAGAGCTTTTCCAGCTCCATTTCCAGGCAGGCGAGATCCAGCCCCACCTGCTCAAAAAGCAGCAAAGCCGCCTGGGGAGTCAACTGCTTCCCCAGCGCCCTGGCGCGATCCTGAAGCCACCGGGGGGCTTCCCGTTCGGTGGGTGCGGTAAACTGTACGACAACGCCCGCAGCCTGAACGGCTTCCTCCAGCTTGTCCATTCCCTTTTTCTGGGTAGCACTCAGAACCAGGCAGGCCGTGGGGTGGGGGCGCCGGAGATAGGCTTCCAGGCTCTGGCGCT
>DAIQOB010000498.1:0-2405 GCA_036788075.1 Syntrophobacteraceae bacterium | reverse complement strand
GCAGCGGGCCTGAACACCTTTCTTTATTCCAGCCCGCGGGGGAATCCCCTGTTTCGCCTCATGCTCTGGGGGCCGGACGTCTTGGAGCCCCTCCGGAAGCTCGCCCTGGAGCGGGAGTGGACGGAAACGGAGCTCCTGCATCGCCACGGATTCCTCCTGGATCCCTCCTGGCAGCCCCAGGGATCGCGTTATCTTTTCCGCCTCGTCCTGGCACTACGTCAAAGAAGTTGTGCCGGGCAAGACAACACCCCCCTGCCCCCCTCAAGCGGGGAATCAAAGGGGCGTACCCCGCGAGACAAAACTGACAGAGTACTCGAGCGGTTTGTGGGGGAAGAGCCGGAAAATGGCTCACTGGAAGCTATTTGCCGAGAGCTGCTGCAGCGCATCGCGGCGCTGCCTGAAGTGCGTCATCCCGGCGCCACTCCGCCGCACGCCACCGACAGTGTTTACACGCATCGGCTGCCCCTGGAAGACGACTTCCGGGATCTTTTGCGCCTGGGGCTTCGATGGAAAAAGATGTCCATGGGACAGGCGCGAAGGCTCAAGGAGAAGATTGAGCAACTCGCGCGCGAAGTCGTGACCGGACACGATTGATCCCTCGATTTTTCCCCCCGGCAATGGTTTATCTCTCTCCCGCAATGGGCTATATAGGCCGGAATGGAATGTGTTGTGGCTCATAGCCGAAACAGCAGGAGACGATGAAGACGCCCTGCATCATGGATAATATCAAGAAACTGAAGGAGTGAAAAAACACCGCATGACCTCTTCCGACACCCTACAGCATCAAGTGGAAGCAATGGGCTACCCGGGCAGCTGGGACGTGGAAACCCTTCGAACGAAATGGATCGAGTTCCTGGATTCCTTCATGAAGGAGAGCGGAACGGCACTCCCTTTGAAGCGCGTTCGATACCAGATGGAGCAGAGCATCACCTACCAGGAAATCGAGAACCGGTGGGCCAGGATGGAGCCGACGGAGCGGCTGGCGGCATGGAAGCGGCTCCTGGAATCCAGCGAGCAGGTCATCCGTGAAGTGCTGCCCACCTGCGTCCAGTGCGGCGAATGCTGCCGAAGAAGTGGCCCCACCCTCCACCGGGAAGACCTGGAAATCCTGCGCCAGGAAAGGATCCCCTGGAGCCAACTCCTCACCCTCCGGCTGGGAGAGCCCGTCCGCTCCCCCATGGACGACAAGCTCGTCTTCCTGCAGGAAGAGCGCATCAAGTTCCGTGAAAAGGAGGGGACTCAGGAATGCGTCTTTTTCGACGCCGCCACGGAACAGTGCAGCATCTATCCCGACCGACCTCTGCAATGCCGCGCCCAGGCATGCTGGGACGCCAATCAGTCGAGGGAGCTCGCCGGCCAGCCTTACCTCTCCCGGCGAGACATCCTGAACGGCGTGCAGGTGCTCCTGGACATGATAGACGAGCACGACCGCCGCTGCTCTTTTGAACAGCTTCACGACGTCTTCAAGCGGTTGGAAGAATCCAGGGGAGAAACCGTCGACGAAGTGCTGAAGCTCCTGGCCTACGAAGATCATTTCCGCCATTTCATCGCCGAGCAGATGAACGTCCCCGAAAACACCCTGGACCTCATCCTGGGAAGGAGCTTCACGGAATTGCTGCCCATTTTCGGCTTTCGCGTCACGGAAGAAACTGACGGGACCAAATGCCTCGTGGCGGATGAGAAGTGATGGAGTGTCGGAGGGACGCTGAGGACGCAGGCGGACGCTGATGACGCTGATAAATATTCTTGCGACCACAGTGGGTTCAGAAAAAAAGGGATAAAAAAAAGCTAACCGGAGGGGCTAGAACCGGTTAGCTTTTAGAGGAGGAAAGAGTTTTTTTCATCTGATGGCTAACTAATAAAGCAACAATAATGCCAACCTACGAGACGCAAGACCAATAAAGCTTTAAGTTATTATATTCATTGGACTTCATTTCATTCAGAGCGATCTGAAAGTTTTCTGTCCAACAAGTTTCCACCTGCTTTTTAGCGCCACAATCACGCCATGACTTAGACTTGAGCCATAATCGCGCCATAAAGATACCGCCAAGACCAAGAATCACGCCATTCGGGATAAACCCCAACATGGTGCTTCAGAACTGGGCTAGTACAGCAAATCATAAGTAACCGTTAAAAAAAGACAAATTATCTTTGGACAGTTTCTCATGTTCCTGTCACCTTAAGGGCGAACAAGACCCACAAAGGAGAGGACATGAGAAAAGCCAAATATCCTGCAAAGTTGACCGAGGAAGAACGTGAGATCTTGGTGCAAATCACCAGAAAGCACACGGCGAAGCAAAACATGGTGAGGCGCGCGAAAATTATCCTAATGTCAGAAGCGGGTGTGCGCAACCGAGACATAGCTGCGAGCCTCGGGGTTCGAGAACAGGTTGTCACCACTTGGA
>DAIQOB010000497.1:0-2407 GCA_036788075.1 Syntrophobacteraceae bacterium | reverse complement strand
CAAATCTTGACACCCCCCTGGCCCCCCTCAAGGGGGGAATTTTTAGACAGCCTCTTCATAAAGGCGGGAATCGCTTCCCGCCTTTATGTGTGACCATTACACCGTATCAAGAATCGAAACGAATGTGCCTCTCCGAGCCGGTATCACGGGCAGGCTGATTTGAAGAACTCGAAGGCGCCCTGATCGCTGATTTTGACCACCACGGCGCACTTGATGGGATCTCCGCCGGGGGTGAAGGTCATCTTGCCGGTGATGCCCTCGAAGTCTTTGATCTTGGCCAGCTGGTCTTTGATGGCGTCGCGGTCTTTCTCCAGATTCCCCGTCATGCCTCCCGTATTCTGCATGGCCTGGAGGAGCAGGCGGACGGCATCCCAGGTGAGGGCCGCCACGTCGTCGGGCACATACCCGTACTTGGCGTTATACTTGTCGATGAACTCCTTGGTGGCGCCTTTAGCTCCTGCCGCGGCATAATGGGTGCTGAAATAGTAGCCCTTGCAGGCGTCGCCGCAGAGGGTCATGAGCTCGGCGGAGCCCCAGCTGTCGCTTCCCATGATGGGCTTTTTCCATCCCAGTTCCTTGGCCTGTTTCACGATGAGGGGAACTTCGTCATAATACTGGGGGGTGAAGAGGACGTCGGCTCCGGAATTCACGATTTTGGTCAGCTGAGCGCTGAAGTCCTTGTCTTTGGTCGTGAAGGTTTCGAAGGCCACGACGGAACCGGGGCCGTGAATCTTCTCGAAGGCTTCCTTGAAATATTCGGCCAGCCCCTTGGGATAGTCGCTGGCGATGTCATAAAGAACAGCCGCTTTCTTGGCTCCAAATTCCTCCGTCACGAATTTTGCTGCCACGGGGCCCTGGAAGGGATCCAGGAAGCAGGCGCGGAACACATAGGGACGGTCCAGGGTGGTTTGCGGGTTCGTGGACCAGGGGGAGATCATGGGGGTCTTGTTGGCGTTGCAGACTTCGCCTGCAGGAATGGCCTGCTTGCTGGACTGAGGGCCGATGATGGCCAGGACCTGGTTTTGAGTGATGAGCTTCAACGCCGTGGCGGTGGCGGATTCGGCCTTCGTTTCGTTGTCTTCGTAGATGAATTCCAGTTTGTAGGTCTTGTCGCCGATCTTGAGTCCGCCGGCCCCGTTGATTTCATCCTTGAGCATTTCGGCTGCGAACTTGGAGCTTTCGCCGACCTTGGGGAGGTCGCCCGTCAGGGGAATGTTGAAGCCGATCTTGAGTGTATCCGAGGCTCCCCAGGAGCACGGGGAAACCACCAGGGCAGCCATGAGCACCATTGCCGTCAGTGTGAACATTCTACGCATGCAGGTTCTCCTCCTAAATTTTTACAGGGTAAAATAATGCTAAGGGGTTCAAACAATTTTAAAAAGGGGATGGCATATTCTTACAGCATAAAATAGAATCCCTGTCAATCGCCATTCATCTTGAATTTGATGTCGTGGGGCTCATGGCGCACTGTGACCCTCGGGGGCATGGCGGTGGGCGGGAATGCGGGGCGGTTTTTCCAATGCATACTTCAAAGGAGGTTTCTCTGCATGAAGATAGGATGTCCGAAGGAAATCAAAAACCATGAATATCGTGTGGGGCTGACCCCCGCCGCCGTGAAGGCTTACGTGGGGGCGGGGCATGAGGTTTTCCTGGAAAAAGACGCCGGTCTGGGCTCGGGCATCAGCGATGCGGAATATCTTGCCGTGGGTGCGCGCATCCTCGACAGGGCCGAAGATGTCTGGAATGAAGCCCAGATGATCGTGAAGGTCAAAGAACCCCTTTCCCGGGAATACGATTTCCTGAAGCCCGGGCAGATCCTCTACACTTACTTTCACTTTGCCGCCAGTGAAAAGCTGACTCGCGCCTGTCTTGAAAAACGAATTATTGCAGTGGCTTATGAAACGGTGCAGGAGGAAGACGGGTCCCTGCCGCTCTTGAAGCCTATGAGCGAAGTGGCCGGCCGTATGGCGCCCCTGGTGGCGTCTTATTACCTCATGAAGGTGCAGGGCGGCCGCGGACTCCTTCCCACGGGCGTTCCGGGAGTCGCGCCCGCAAACGTTCTGATTCTCGGAGGTGGGACGGTGGGGAGCAATGCGGCGCGTGTCGCAGCGGGGTTGGGAGCCAAAGTGACGGTCCTCGATATCAACTTCAACACCCTGGAGCACCTGGGAAATATCATGCCTCCCAATGTGTTCCCGGTGTATGGGGACTGCTCCGCCATCGAAACGGGCCTGGCCAAGGCCGTCATCGTCATCGGAGCGGTTTTGGTTACGGGGGCCAGGGCCCCCAAGCTCATTCTCCGACGGCACTTGAAGGACATGAAGCCCGGCAGTGTTTTTGTGGATGTCTCCATCGACCAGGGGGGATGCGCCGAAAGCTCGCGCCCCACCACTCATGACGATCCCGT
>DAIQOB010000496.1:0-2408 GCA_036788075.1 Syntrophobacteraceae bacterium | reverse complement strand
CATTGCGGCCCGGACGGAGGCTTCCGTCATCAATGCGGGCGACGGCATGCATGAGCATCCTTCTCAAGCATTGCTGGACATGATGACCATTCGGGAGCACAAAGGGCGGCTGGATGGGCTGAATGTGCTCATTGTCGGCGATATCGCCCACAGCCGTGTGGCCCGCTCCGACATCTGGGGGCTCACCAAAATGGGAGCCAGAATCGCCGTGTGCGGCCCCACCACGCTCCTTCCTTCCGACATCGATCAAATGGGCGTCCAGGTGTGTCTGCACCCGGAGGAGGTCATTCCCGACGCGGATGTCATCATCGTTCTGCGACTTCAGAAAGAACGTCAGCAACAGATGCTGCTGCCCTCCCTGCGTGAATATGCCGTTTACTACGGGATCAACGCAGAAAGACTGAAGAGGGCTAAGCCGGATGTCATCGTCATGCATCCCGGCCCCATCAACAGGGGTGTGGAACTGAATGCCGACGTGGCCGACGGACCGCATTCCGTCATCCTGGATCAGGTGACCAACGGCGTCGCCGTGCGCATGGCTCTGCTTTATCTGGTCTCTCAGAAATAGCCCTCCAGTCTTCAGTCGAGAGCCATTGGCCATCAGTAAAAACACCAACTCAAGCCGATCGAATCATAGGCTGTCTGCCAGGGATGGGTACACAACCCAGGGGTTGTTCCTTCCCAGGGAGTATGAACGCATGCAACGGGGGAAATCTGGAAATTTTCTTTTCAGGAACGGGCGGGTGATCGATCCTCTGCAGGGGATGGACACCTTGGCGGACGTATTGATTTGGGAAGGGAGCGTGGCTGAGATACGGCCGCGTCTGGAAATCTCCCGCGAGAGGCTGGCTGAGCTCCAGGAAATGGACATGACGGGCAAATGGATTGTTCCCGGTCTCATCGACATGCATGTCCATCTGCGTGAACCCGGCGAAGAGTACAAGGAAACCATCGCCTCGGGCACCCGTGCCGCCGTGGCCGGGGGTTACGTCGCCGTCGCCTGCATGCCCAATACCCGGCCGGTGAACGATTCCGCCACGGTGACCCGGTTCATCCTGGAGAGAGCAGATCGTGAAGGCGCCTGCCACGTGTTTCCTGTCGGGGCCATCAGCAAGGGGCTCCAGGGGGAAAGCCTTTCGGAAATCGGAGAGCTCAGGGCGGCGGGAGCCGTAGCCGTCACGGACGACGGACGGCCCGTCATGGACAGCCTCCTCATGCGAAGGGCCCTGGAATACGCTCGCATTTTCGACCTCCCGGTGATCAGCCACGCCGAAGACAGCCGCCTTTCTCATGGCGGCCTCATGAACGAGGGCACCGTCTCCACCATGCTGGGCCTGAGAGGCATTCCCAGCGCCGCAGAGGAAGTGATGGTCGCACGGGACCTGATCCTGGCGGAGCTGGCTCAGTGCCGCCTGCACATCGCCCACGTGAGCACGGCAGGCTCGGTGCGTCTCATCCGTCAAGCCCGTGAAAGGGGTGTTCCCGTCACGGCCGAGACGGCTCCGCATTATTTCACCCTCACGGACGAAGCTCTCATGAGCTTCGATCCTGTTTTCAAAGTAAATCCACCTCTCCGGACCGAAGATGACGTGCAGGCCATCAGACGGGGCCTCCGCGACGGGACCCTCGACGCCATTGCCACGGACCACGCCCCTCACAGTGTTCTGGAAAAGGACACGGAGTTCGAATTCGCTGCCAATGGAATGATCGGTCTCGAATCAGCCCTTCCCCTCATTCTGGATCTGGTGCGAGCAGACATTCTGACTCCTTCCGAGGCCATCGCCAAGGTTTCCTGCAACCCGGCCCGGATTTTGGGCGTCCCTTTGGGAACGCTCCAAACCAGGGAACCGGTGAATTTGACCGTCATCGATCCCGACAAGACCTACATCCTGGATGCCGGCCAGTTTGAATCCAAAAGTCGCAACTGCCCATTTCATGGCCGTCAGGTGCAGGGACAGGCGCTCATGACCCTGGTGAAAGGCAGCGTTGCCTATTCCAGAATAACCCCATGAAGGCAGGCTCGGACGAACCCCCTAAAATTCTGGTTGTGGATGACGAACGGAGCATGCGTGAATTTCTTGAAGTCATGCTCCTGAAGGAAGGATACCAGGTCCGTTGTGCAGCCGGGGGGAAGGAGGCGCTGGAAGCCATCCGGCAGGAGCCCTTCGCTCTCGTCATCACCGACATCCGCATGAAGCCCATCAATGGGCTGGAAGTGCTCAAGCAGTGCAGGCACCTCTCTCCCCAAACGGTGGTCATCATCATCTCTGCCTATGCCAGTGCGGAAACTGCCGTAGCGGCCATGAAGGAAGGGGCCTACGACTACCTCCCCAAGCCTTTCAACATCGATGAAATGCGGTCTGTCATTCGCAATGCGCTCCAGAGTGACGCCGGCGAAGAGAAGGTTC
>DAIQOB010000495.1:0-2414 GCA_036788075.1 Syntrophobacteraceae bacterium | reverse complement strand
CCATGTACTGGTTGATGACTCGCCACATGTGACCGCACTCGCCGCCGATGATGTACTTGACGCCCAGCCGCTTGGCTTCGGCATACATCTTGGCGTTGAGCTTCTTCATGGTGTCATGGTTGGTGAAGAGACCGAAGTTGCCGCCTTCCGAGGCGTAGGTGCTCCAGGTGTAATCCAGGCCTATTTCATGGAAGAGCATAAGGTAACCCATCAGGGTGTATGTACCTGGGTCGGCGAAGACGTCACCTGAAGGTGTGATGAAAAGGATCTCGGCGCCCTTCCGGTTGAAGGTCGGCTCCACGCGGACACCGTTGACGGCTTCGATTTCATCCACGAAGAACTCGATCATGTCCTTGAAGGCATGGGGTTGAATCCCCAGGTGGTTGCCGTTCATGAAACAGTTGGCAGCGGGACCCACCACCCAGTCGATGTTGAGACCGAGGAGGTTGAGAAGCTCGCGCCCTATGATGGTGATCTCAGCCGTGTCGATGCCGTAGGGGCAGAAAAGGGAACAGCGGCGGCATTCCGTGCACTGAAAAAAGTAGTAGAACCACTCCTTCACGACGTCTTCCGTCAGTTCACGGGCGCCGGCGATTCTTCCCAGGACCTTGCCGGCTGTGGTGAATTCCTTGCGGTAAATGGAGCGCAGAAGCTCGGCGCGCAGAACAGGCATGTTCTTGGGGTCGCCGGAGCCAATGTAGAAATGGCATTTATCCGCACACGCCCCGCATCGGACGCAAACATCCATGAAAATTCTGAGGGAACGGTATTTGTCCAGGCAATCGCGGAGGCCTTCGAAGATGATCTCTTTCCAATTGGAAGGGAGTTTCCAGTCTTCGTCCGCCGGATTCCATTCCCTGGCGTTGGGAAGCTGCAACACTTCGAGATTCTTGACTTTACCAGGATAGCACCAGGTACCCGGCCTGAAATCGGGCTTGGTATCCATCCATTCCGCTTTGGGAAGCGCATAATCCAACAGTAGCTCGCTTGGTTTGGGGACCTTTGCCATTTTCTATTTTACTCCTTTTCCACAGGTAATCCGGCCTCTATCATTTTTTCCCTGAAGTGGTCTTCATACTCTTCGTAAGTGTGGGTTTTTACAGGATAGTTCCAAGGGTTGATGTGTCGGATGATGCGGCTGTCGTTCGGCATGTTCCTCGTCGGGCTCAGGAAAACGCCGCCAAGGTGCATGAGCTTGCTGAACGGGAAATAGATGAAGAGGGTGCAAATCAGGAAAAGATGGATGAAGAAGAGTACACCGATCCCTTCGGGAATGACGGGATGGAATGTCACGATCCCCAGGGCCAGTTCTTTGACTTTAAGGATATCCACTTTGGTGAAATAGCGCATGAGGATGCCGCTGACTCCCAGCGCCAGGAGCAGGAACAAAGGGAAATAGTCTGCAGGCAGCGATATGTAGCGCACCTGCGGGATGACAACCCTCCGAAGGAAGAGAAATGTCACGGCGGCGATGAAAACGAGGTCCGAGATGTAAAGCCCGGGAAGACCGATCTGCAGCATGCCGTCCACACTGTCCAGAGCGTGCACGAACCCGGGGACGGGTTCGGTGAAGAATCTCAAGTGCCTCACAAAAATCACCAGGAAGGAATAATGAAACAGGATGGCAAAAAGCCAGAGCCATTTTTCCCACTGGTAGGCCAGCTTGGGTCCGTCATATTTCTCGAGCTTGGTGTTGCGGAAAAGGGAGCGGAAAAGGAGCACTTCGAGAATCATGCGGCCCACGACTCCGGCAGGAGTCGAGGGGTTGTCGAGCTTGCTATGCTTGATCCAAGGCAGGGATTTCTGCTGTCCCGCAGTGGTGGGAATGCTGAAGGGCACCGGTGTGCGTGCCCACTTGAGTATGCGATATGTAAATCCCCCTATGAATGTGAAGATGGCGATGTAGGGAATGACGACCCCGAAAAAATAAGTCAAACCAGCCGCCTTCACTCCCAAAAAAACCGCCAAGACTAGCGCAACAACTGAGAGTAAGGAAAACTTGATGCCCATTTAACAATCCCTCGTTTGAAAAAGTTAGGTTATTGGAGTGCTGCCTTTTTTGAATTCCGACTCATGCTCCGGAATCTCCGCCAACAGGTTGGCCCGTTGCAGGAGCCTGAACGACCTATTCTTGACCTCGGCTATTCGCACTTCACACAACTTCTCGCGGCATTCCATATAAACGTTGAAAGCGAGCAGCGCCAAATTGTCGATCTGGGTCTCCAGCGCCAATAATTCCTGGGGGGATATTCCTTCATCAGTATGGGCATCCCCCAGAACGTCTCGGAAGATCTTCTTCAAGAGGAAAATGAAAGCCACAGCCTGCGAGGGTGAAAAATCCTGGATCGCTCAAATGCGAATGATCTTGTCCAGATGCGGTTGGACCTTCTCAGGAACCAGCCCTCCCGCCAGTT
>DAIQOB010000494.1:0-2415 GCA_036788075.1 Syntrophobacteraceae bacterium | reverse complement strand
TCAACGTAGCTGTAGTAAAGCTTCTCATAAATGTTGATGACGCACGTCTTGTCGGGCTTATCGAAAATGAGGACCGACCGGCGGTAGCGAAATCCGCCCTTGGGGTGCCAGTTTTCCCGGGGCATGGCCATTTGAAAGAAATTAATGAGAGAGCCCAAATCCACTCTGCCCCTCAGTGTGAGGAGCCCCGCTTTGAACTGGCCCGACTGGAAGACATAGGATTCGTCCGCCAGAAGGGTCAGTTCATTGGGGATGGGAATGTCCTGAAAGTCGTAGAACATGGGACGAGGCGAGGCTGAACTGGAGGGCGAGGGTGAGCTTGCGGGAGAGCCTGAACCGGACGGGAGACTGGATTGCTGGGTGACGGGATTGGGAGGAGACGATTTTTGTCCCCACCCCATATTGGCGCAGCCCGGGAGAGCCAAAAGAAAAGACAGTACCAGGATGGCTCCCGTCGAGGCATATGAATGCTTCCTATGTTTCATTCCCTGTTCCTCCCTGTTCGAATCTCGGTATATTACACGGAAAGCCCACTCCGTCTCCACTGACCGAGCACTAATTGAAAAAAGGATTTGTGCTTTTTTCGATGCGGACAGTGGTTCGCGGTCCATGCCCCGGATAGACGACGGTGCTCTCGTCCAGAGTAAAAATTTTCTCACGTACGGACCGAATCAATTGATCGTACGATCCTCCAGGAAAATCCGTCCTGCCGATGGAGCCGGCAAAAAGGGTGTCGCCTACGAAGATGACTCCGGCATCGGCTAAGTGCAGAGACACATGCCCGGGGGTGTGGCCCGGCGTTTCGAGCACTTTGAACCGGATCGCCCCGAAGATCAGCTCGTCACCTTCCTGAATGGGCTGGTCGATTTTGATCTTGGGGAGGTCTTCAGCCGAGCGCAGGACGGCCGCCATACCCACCATGGGGTGCTGAAGGAGAGGCTCATCCTTCGGATGCATATAAATTTGTCCCCCCATTTTTGCTTTCAGCGACCAGGCATCCATGACATGATCATAGTGAGCATGCGTGTTGATGATGGCTGCCAGGCTCAAACCGCGCCCCTGGATGCGCTGAGCGATACGGTCGCCGTCGCCGCCCGGGTCGATGACCACCGCAAGGCCCGACGCTTCATCGCCAAGAAGATAGCAGTTGGTCTGCAGCATGCCCACTGTGAAGTGCTCCAAAATCATACATCATCCTTTCCAAAACTGAGAGGGTCCTATTTGTCCAATACGATGAGCTCCTCCACCGGCCGGCGGTGAGAGCTCTGATTGCGGTGGGCCGGTTCGCCGACGATGACGATGGCCATCAATTCGAGCCGTTCAGGCAAACCCAGGAACTCCACGACCTTTTCCTTGTTTTTGAGGATTTCCCCCACCCAGGTGGCCCCGAGCCCTTGAGCGTGCAAAGCCAGCAGAAGATTCTGTATGCAGGCTCCAATGGCCTGGCAGTCTTTAACGTAATCGTAGGAGCTCTCCTTGTCCATAAACACAGCCACCAGGAGGGCGGCACTGCGGAGGCTTCCTGCGTAACGCGTGAGGCCGGCGAGCTCATCCTTCAGTTGCGGATCCGAAATCAGGGCGAACCGCCATGGTTGATTGTTCAGACCGGAAGGTGCCCAGGATGCTGCCCTCAGGGCTTCCATCACCCGCTTTCGGTCCACAGGCGCATCTAGAAATTGTCGAACACTCCGTCTTTCAAAAATGGCGGTCAATACAGGCGATTGCTCCGATTGTGAAGACATGGCGGCTCCTTTTGCTCAAGATCGATTGACACGATGTCGGGTGAAAGGTATTGATCTTTCTATTTACATGGTAATGCCCAAACTCTATATAAGAACCGAAAGATTCAAAAACAAAAACGAACGTTCCACTATAGTGGCATTATAAGTGCACGGTCAAGCTGCGATCTCGGCGGTTGACTCCAAAATTCCTTTTGACCAGAGTAAAACCGTGCTACGACATGATGAAAATCCAGTTTTTGCGGCAGGGCGCGATCCTTGCTCCAGCTCCAAAGCTGAATTTTCAGCATACGGGGTTTTCTCATGAAACTGGCCCCTGTGCGAAATGTTTCGGGCTTCCCCGGGAAGCCCCCTTAACCCCTGGAGGCAATACAGTGCCACTCAGATTCTACCAAACTGAACCGCATCAAGCACTCGTCAAGCTGGAGGGAAATTTCGATTCCAATACTGCCCCTGAAATCCGCAAGAGCCTCATCAAGATTGTCAAGAACAAGGGGTTTGAATCGTTGGAAATTGATTTTTCTGACGTTCCCAACCTTGGGACGGCAGGTGTTGCCGTGCTTGTGGAAGTCCTTCGGGCCATGACTCGAAAGGGTGGGGCGCTCAATTTGGTGGGATTGAATGACAACGCACGGCAGATGATCCGCCTGGCGCGCCTGGGTGAAATATTTGAAAC
>DAIQOB010000493.1:0-2417 GCA_036788075.1 Syntrophobacteraceae bacterium | reverse complement strand
GTCCTTATTGTACAAACCCTTGTTGATGGCGCCTCCGATGACCGTTCCACCGCCGGAACCCACCAGAAAGGCTATAGCGAGCGTCGTGGAGACATTCCCGAGCTTCTTGTGCACCGTGGTCCCCATGATGGCTTTGGCGAAGATGTGGAAAAGATCCGTACCCACCGCCAGAATGCCTTTTATGCCCGCTGCCATGAGAGCCGGAGTGATGATGAATCCTCCGCCCGCGCCGATACAGCCTGTGATGAGTCCTGCTGCCAGCCCCACCGCCATGGAGACCAGGAAGATGCTGGTTGTATAGAACGCAGGCCCATACGCAGTTTTTCCGCCGATGAATGATCCGGCTTCAACGAAAGTACCCGCAAAAACCGGAACCAGCATCGCCAGAAGGATCAGAAGCTTTTTTCTGTTGTGCAGAATGGACATGGATACTTCAATATCCCATCTTGCGTGCGCCGCTGAAGCAGCCTTGAGGAACTCAAAAACCTGTCTTGGCCAACTCATTGAATAAGCCTCCTTGTAAATGAATGATTTGTACAACACGTACTAAAACTTCACTCGCCACGATAAAAACAAACCGCCTGCACGCGCCGACCGCTCCCCGGGAAGCTGATTCCAGTACGTCCGGAAAGGCCCTCAGCCGTTCGCTCTTGAACAAAACGCCTTCCACAAAGGCAACGGTTGTGCCAAAGATCTCAAAGGTTTTTATTTAGTTTAACCAATTGATATATTAACATTATATGTATTGAAGGACTTTCCTGGAGGGGTATGTATGACAAAATATATGTCAGGCTTTTTTACAGAGTGTAAAGGACTCCATGGGCGGGCTTGGCGATCCGTGTAAAGAATGTTGCCTTGCGTTTGACCCTCATTTGGGTGAATATGTCCTTCATGATGCATGAATATTATTCCGGACAGGACTTTTGGACGACGCCGTGCATGTCGCCGACTGCAATCTGTGGAAGGGATGCATGACAGACAATATCTCCATCTATACGAAGATCAGACAAGGGTGGGAGTTTTTAACAACAGGGATCTGGCGGGTGGAAAGTCGGGACCTGCCCTTTCTCAGAAGATCTCTCGTTCATGGCTTCCGCATCATTCACCTCATGGTGACGGAGCTCCTGCAGGAGAGGATCCATCTGAGGGCGGCGAGCCTTACCTTTTATTCGCTCCTGTCCATTGTTCCGGTGCTGGCGATGCTCTTCGGTCTGGCCAAGGGGTTCGGCCTGGAAAAGCTGCTGGAGAGAGAGCTCCTGACCCGGGCGGAAGGTCAGGAAGAAATTTTAACGCGAATGATCGGTTTTGCTCAAAACCTGCTGGAAAACACCAAGGGGGGGATCATTGCGGGAGCGGGAGTGATCCTGCTTCTCTGGTCGGTCATAAAGATTTTTGGGAGCATTGAGAAGAGCTTCAATGAAATCTGGGGAGGCGCCAGGGAAAGGCCTTTCATTCGCAAGGTGACGGACTATCTTTCCCTCTCCGTCCTCTGCCCTCTTCTCATCTCCATTTCCAGTACGTTGACGGTCATGATCACCAGCGAGGCAGCCTCCTTCATGTCGAGGCTGGGCCCCCTGGAAGCGTTGAGCCCTCTCGTTTTCCTCGGCCTGGAACTGCTTCCTCTCATGGCCCTGTGGGCTTTGTTCACGCTCATCTACCTGGCCATCCCCAACACGCGAGTATGGGTCACATCGGCGCTCCTTGCCGGTATTTCGGCAGGGACGGCCTTTCTGATGTTTCAACGGCTCTATATCCAGTTTCAGATCGGGGTCGCCAAGTACAACGCCATTTACGGCAGCTTTGCCGCTCTGCCCCTTTTCCTGGTCTGGCTGCAGCTGAGCTGGCTGATCCTCCTCGTGGGGGCATATCTCTCCTTCGCTTACCAGCGTCTCGACCGTTTTCACTTCCCCGGGGATATCCAACTGCTCAGCCCAAGAGCCAGGACACTCCTCGCACTGCTTGTGTCGGCACAAGTGGTCAAGCGCTTTTGCTCAGCCGAAGGAATCACGAACGAGAAGGAGATCTCGGAAGAGCTGAAGATCCCCCTTTCCGTGCTCCAAAACCTGCTGGATACTCTCGTGACCTGTGGGGTGCTCAGTAGAGTTCGAGGCAACGCAAACGACGATGAATTCTTTCACCCGGCGATCGATCCCGACAGGATGACCCTTCATTTTGTCATGTCCCGTCTGGACGGATGCGGCCTTGACGACCCTCCCGCGGCACGATCCGAGAGCTTTTTCCAACTGTCCACTTCCCTGGAACAGCTTCGGGAAGCCATCGAAGCCTCGCCGGCCAATGTCCTGCTGAAGCATCTCTAAGGATGGACCGGGTTCCCGCCTGTTCGCTCCATGAGGTATTCTACCAGTGCTACGGCGTTGTTGTGCTCTGTGTCGCGGGCGCTGTAAAGCAACGTGACA
>DAIQOB010000492.1:0-2425 GCA_036788075.1 Syntrophobacteraceae bacterium | reverse complement strand
TTGTCCAGGGTCTCGCAGGTGATAGGAGTTGCGGAAGACTTTCTGGGTAAGGCCCAATCCGTAGATGGCTCCTTCAGCCGGATGGATCTGGAAACGCTGGACCTGAGACAGGACATCATCGATCCCGTCCTGGATGAATTGTCCAATGATATTGAACAACAGGGAATTTTGATCGACAATTTTTTCGGAGCTATTCCCGGGGGAACCATCCCCGTGCACACCAACAAGATCTGGTTGAAAGCGGTTTTCAGGAACCTTTTCAAAAATGCCATCAAGTATGGGGGGAAGGGGTGCCGCATCGCCTTTGGATTTCAGGACCATGGCTCTCACTACCGGCTGAATGTCTATAACAGCGGCAGGCCCATTCCCGAGGAGCATCGCGACAGGCTCTTCACCAAATTCGGCCGGGTCCAGGTGGGTGGGAGCCCCGTGCGCGACGGCATCGGCCTGGGATTGTATCTCATCAAGGAAATCATCAACAAGCACGGCGGCACCATCTGGTACGAAGCCAGGCCGGACGGGTCGGATTTCGTTTTCACCATTGCCAAGGAAAAAGTCTGACGGCTTTGGAGGCAGGGGACTCGAGCGCATGATCGCATTGAGAGACATTCAAAAGGCATCTCGGATCATCCGGGGGAAGGTGATTCGAACCCCATTGATTTACTCGGCGAGCTTCAGCCGGATGAGCGGCGCGGAAGTTTACCTTAAGTTGGAAAATCTCCAGCAGACGGGCTCCTTCAAGCTGCGCGGGGCCGCCTGCAGGATCGAGTCCCTTCTGAAGGATCCTTCCTGCAAGGGGGTTGTAGCGGCATCGGCGGGCAATCACGCCCAGGGAGTGGCCCTGGCAGCCGGGAGAGCCGGACTTCCTTCCACCATCGTCATGCCGGAATGGGCTTCCATCTCCAAGCAGGAAGCGACACGGGCCTACGGCGGCGAAGTCATTCTGGAGGGGCAGAGCATCGATGAATCCATCGAGAAGGCTCGGACGCTCGCTCGGGAAGGCAGGGTCTTCATCCATCCCTTCGACGACCCGGACATCATCTGTGGGCAAGGAACGATCGGGCTGGAAATCCTGGAAGACCTGCCCGATGTCGATGCCGTTCTCGTACCCATCGGCGGAGGCGGACTCATGGCAGGGATCGCTTCGGCCATAAAGGCCATGCGCCCGAGGGTCCGCGTCATTGGAGTGCAGGCAGCTGCATGTCCTTCGGCACATCACGCTCTGAGGGAGGGGCGGGTTGCGCCGGTAGAAGCCGCAAAAACCATCGCCGACGGCATTGCAGTGAAACAGATCGGGGACATTCCCTTCGAGATCCTTCGCGAGCATGTGGATCGAATCGTCCTGGTGGAGGAAGACCAGATCGCGGCAGCCATTGTCCTGCTGCTGGAACGCCGAAAGGTGCTGGCGGAAGGAGCCGGAGTCGTCCCTTTGGCCGCGCTTTTCAACAAGGACTTCGAGATTCCTCCGGGCAACAAGGTAGTCTTGGTGATCAGTGGCGGGAATGTGGACAGTCCTCTTCTGGATCGTGTCATCCGGCAGGGTCTTGTCCGCAGTGGCCGCATCATGCGTTTTTCGGTGTGCCTTGAAGACGTGCCGGGATCTCTCATGCAGATTCTTTCCCTTGTGGCCCGCAAGGGAGCCAACGTGCTGCACATCTACCACGAACGCACAGGGCGGGACATTCCCATTCACCTCAGCCATGTGGAGCTCGAGCTCGAAACGAGGGGTCCCGAGCATATTCGGGAGATTTCTGAGGCCCTTGAGGAAAATGGATACCGATTGTGCATTCTCTGAGAAAAATTTAAAATCAGCCTGAACCCATGGTTTGTGCGAAGAGTTGGAGCGGAGGTTTTAAAATGTTCAAACATATTCTCGTCCCGACAGATCTGACGGAGAGGAGCCTGCATGCACTGGAGATTGCCATCAAGCTTGCCTGCAGTGAATCGGCCCGGGTGACGCTTCTTCACGTCATAGAAGTCATTCAAGATACGGAATCCGACGACTTCAAGGAATTTTACGAGAAACTGGGGCGGCGCGCAGGGAGAAAGATGGAGCAGATGGTCGGCCGTTACCCTCAGAGCGCATCTACCATCACCGTGCAGATCACTTACGGCCGGAGAGTGCGGGAGATCGTCAATTTCGCCACCGACCAGGCCATCGATCTCATCATTTTGAGCTCGCACAGAGTGGAGATGGACAACACTCTGCAGGGCTGGGGGACCATCAGTTACAAGGTGGGGATTTTATCCCATTGCCCGGTGATGCTGGTGAAGTAGGGTTAGGCGAGAGACGTGTGCAGGGCAGGGGAAGCGGGAATGTACTGCCACAAAAAAAGCCCTCCGGTTCCAGACCGGAGGGCTTTTTTTGTGGCTTAAGTACCTGAGCATATATTTCTTAACATTTTGTCTTGCTGTCCGTTCGCCC
>DAIQOB010000491.1:0-2458 GCA_036788075.1 Syntrophobacteraceae bacterium | reverse complement strand
TCTTTCGTTTTTGAGGCGTGTACAATACCTTTTTATTGACCGTTCTACCCTCAATCGATCCATAGATTCTCCAGGGCCAGCTCGATTTCCTCGAACGGTTCGATGCGCACCTTGTCGTTTTCGGCGAAGGAAGCCAGCAGGACCCAGTTGCCGGATTCGAGCCGGAAGGCGTCCAGGGTTCTTGCCATAGGATCGACGAGCCAGAGATAGTGAACCTGGTATTGTGCGTAGATCGGCATTTTCAGGACCTTGTCCGCGCGGGCGGTGCTGGGGGAAAGGATTTCACAGACCCAATCCGGCGCCACAGAGATCCAGTTTTCCTGGGGCCAGGCTGGAAAACGCTCTTTTTTCCAGCCTGAAAAATCCGGCACGAGCAGGTTTTCTCCCAACATGATTTCATGTTCGAAAAGAATGATCCATCCTCCGGGGCCCCCACGGCCAAGCCGGAAGGGGGGAATGATCTCTCCACCCAATATGGAGGCTGCGTTGGAATGTCTTCCGGACGGGCGGGGTGTCACAACCAGTTGGCCGTCGATGATCTCCCCGATTTTGTTTTCCGGAATTCTGTAGAGGTCCTCGTATGAGGCTTTCTTGGCGGCTGGTTCTGACATCCTGAATCCCATCCTTCCTCATGCATCATCTCAGCGGTGTTTAGATGGCCCCCCTGGATCGCAGCGCCTCCAGCTCTCCCTCCGAGTACTGCAGCCCCTTCAAAATCTCGTCCGTGTGCTCCCCCAGTTCGGGGGCGTGGGTGCGAAGGCTCCCGGGAGTGAGGGAAAACTTGGGGGCGATGCCGAGCTGCCGGTAGGCTCCCCAGCTTTCATGGACGAGGTCCACCACCATCCCCCGTGCCTTCATCTGGGGATCTTCCATGACTTCGGCCAGGTTCAGGATGGGTTCGCAGCAGCAGTCACTGCCCTTGAAAATCTCCGTCCACTGGGCCAGGGTCTTTTCCTTGAAGAGGGCGGCAACGGCTTCCTGCAGAACTTTTTGATGCAGGCCGGGCTCGAAATAGTTCGGCTGATCCCATTCGGGGCGTTCTACCGTCAGGCAGAAAGCCTTCCAGAATTGGGGCTCGAGCGCGCCGAGGGACATGTGCCTGCCGTCGCGGGTTTCATAAATGTTGTAGCAGGCGTAGCCGTGGTTGAGAAAATCGTCGCCGGGAGACGGCGTCCGGCCGTCGCCCAGGAACTTGCCCCAGCGCAGGCAATGCCAGGTGAACGCCCCCTCGGTCATGGAAATGTCGATGAACTGGCCCTTTCCCAATCGTTCGCGGGCGAGGAGCGCCGTCACGATGCTGAAGGCCGCATAGAGGGCGCCTCCCCCCAGGTCGGCGATCTGGACGCCCGACAGGGTGGGCAGGCCGTCCCTGCCGCAGTAGGAGAGCACGCCGTTCAATGCCAGGTAGTTGATGTCGTGGCCGGCCTTCAGGGCCAGCGGGCCGTCGCAGCCGTAGCCAGTGATGGCGCAGTAGACCAGGCGGGGATTGACGGCCGCCAGGGTGTCGTAGCCCAGCCCCAGCTTGGCCATGACGCCGGGTCGGAAGCCTTCCAGCACCACGTCGGCGTCCCGCACCAGCTTCAGGAAGATGTCCCTGCCTTCGGGCGCCTTCAGGTTCAGGCTCAGGGAACGCTTGTTGCGATTGAGGACGACATGGAATCCGCTGTTTTTCCCGACTTTAGGCGGCCACCAGCGGATGTAATCCCCCAGCCTGGGGTCTTCCACCTTGATGACATCCGCGCCCATGTCGGCCAGGAGCATGGAGCAGAAGGGACCGGGAAGGAGGCGGGACAGGTCGAGGATTTTGAAGCCGGAAAGTGCACCTGAGGTCATGGTTGTCCTTTCGTGTGTGAGACTGAGCTGGAGCGATGGAGTGAACAGGGGACGCTGAAAACGCTGACAGGCGCTGACTCACGCTGATGAAGCGAGGCGGCTGGCAGGGTTCTTGCCACCATCTATTGGCAACTGTCTGAAAATTTGTTTGCTCGTCATTCCGGCTTGAAGATTGCCGGAATGACGAAACAAGGTGCATGTTAAGAGCGAGCTCTCAGGCAGCTTCTTAGAAAAGGGCGCGCGCGAACTCCTCGGGCTCGAAGGGTCGAAGGTCTTCGGTCCCTTCTCCGATCCCGATGTAGCGCACGGGGACCTGCAGCTCCTCGCAGATGGCCACGACGATGCCTCCCTTGGCCGTGCCGTCCAGCTTGGTGAGGATGAGGCCCGTGATGCCGATGGCTTCCTTGAAGAGGCGGGCCTGGGAGAGAGCGTTCTGGCCCGTGGAGGCGTCCAGAACGAGGAAGATTTCATGAGGGGCGGCGGGCATCTTCTTGTTTATGGTGCGCTGCACCTTCTTGAGCTCTTCCATGAGGTTCACTTTCGTGTGCATGCGCCCGGCCGTATCGACGATGACCACGTCCATGTCCCGGGAGACGGCGGCGTCCATGGCGTCGAAGGCCACGGC
>DAIQOB010000490.1:0-2460 GCA_036788075.1 Syntrophobacteraceae bacterium | reverse complement strand
CTCATGGGCGAACTCATCGATGATCGTCGTGAGCCATCCCGAAAAAGACGTCCCATTTCGCTCCAGCCAGTCCCTCACAATCTCTACCTCTTCCTCGTTCAGAGTGAAGTTGTACCGCTTCTTAGTCATTTGGTTCCCCTCTCACCTTGCGTCCGGGTGATGCGCCGCAAACCAATCAAGTGAATACCTTACGGCCTCAATCCACGTACAACCGCCAACGCTTGCGTGATACCACAAGCCCGAATCCTCAACCCATCCCGCATGCTCCAACGACCCTCGGATCTCCTGTGGACAACCCATCTTTTGTCTCACCCCCTTTCAGTGTGTAGTGATACACATCGTACCCCATATATAATGAAAGTCAAGGGGCTTTTTTGGGCACGGCTGTCGAAGCTGCGCTTCGCCTGCGCTGTGCCCTTGTCGTTTCAGGTAGTCTATTGGCCTTTGGTATGGCTCGCGGGCGAAGTCTCTTGAAGGTCCGGAGAGGCCGGGGGTTGAGTAGGGAACGCGTCACCGCTCGCGCAGAGGTGCGGGTTTACGTTTGCGTACCCCCTGAGAAGGGAAAGGATGGGTGGGGCAAAGTGGAGGCCTGCTCGGCTCCTATTGAAGTGAAGGGGTTCCGGGGGTTCAAAGGCCCTCCCGATGGTCGGGAAGAGCATCCTCGATTTTGCGCGGGAAGGCCTTTCGGGGGGCTGGCTCGCCGGGGGAGCGGCTTGCCCCGCCCCCCAAAGCTTTAGCGCTGGGTTGACCGAATGATTCCCGATTCGCCGCGATTCAACTTTCGATTCATGCAGTCCATAACACCAATTCCGAAACGCCCTTCACCAGCGCACCACCCCTCCCGATAATCCGAACACTCCCCGCAGCTCAGATCCCGAATCAGCGCATCAAACTGATGCTCGCTTCCACGAAACCGATGCACCCGGCTAAAGTGAGTTACGAGAATCAAGTAGAACTCGAGTTCACGTTCTTGATGATGACAACAAACCGCCTGTCGTTGTTCCCTTGCTCTCTTTCTCGCTCTTGCCGCCCTCTTGTTTGGATTCATGCTATCCCCTTTTTCGACAATGATATATGTACCATACAGTCATGATATATGTACCATACAGTCATGATATATGTATGATTCCCCAATGATATAAGCCACTTACCGACATGCTCTTTATCTCTTTCGGTCAGAACGGACATTCCCCCTGTTCTTCAACCCGGATGAGCTTTGCGATGTAGCGAAGGACACCAGACCACCCCGAGGCCTCGGCCACATGGAGCAGCTCGCCGCGACGATCCGCACGAAGAACCCAAGCCCACTCTTGAGCCGAGAGAGTCCCCAGGAGCTCCGCTTCCTCGTCCACCTGGGCAGCGATCTCTTCATCGGTCTTGTCCTTGCCCAGGCCGAGGAGATCTCGAAGACCCTTGGACCAAACGAGTTGCCGCTTCCCCTTGAAGGCCTTGGCATACTCGCGGAACAAATCCCGCTTGCCGAAGCGCAGGAGATCCCAGGGAGTGAAGTTTTCCTCCCGACCCCGCTTCAGGTGGGACTTGGTAAGCTCACAGTCCATCCCCCACTTGGAAGCATACTTTGCTGCATAATTGCCGTCCTGAACGGAGATCCCGTGGAGGTTCGGTCGATCGAGGCCCGCCGACTCACACGCATCCTGCCACTGAGCCAGCAACTCACCTTGAAGCTCGAGGAGATTCACCGTGGACCCAGGACGCAGGAAGAAAAGCTCATGGTCGTGGACGTGCCACCCGTTATCACCGTGGGTCACTTCCAAGGCCCGGACCGTACCAGCCAAACCGATTCGCTTTGTAAGGCCCTTAAACGGCTTTCTGTTGAGTTGAAGGCGACGCCCCTTCCCAAACCCCTGAAGAACGAATTTGAGCGGCTGAAAGCCATAATGAGGCACCGTGTGCGTGATTAGAAGGACGCTTCCCCCCAGGCCCTTCCATGTCTCGATGCCTTGCTGAAGATCCATGCGCCTGTGCTCTGAGATCTTGGCAGCGCAAACAGGACAGACCCAGATGGACCCGCAGACCATCAGCCCACCATAATGGCATTTCTCATGGCTCTTGAAGACACGGACCGTGGAGCTGAGAGGCTGAAGACGACGGAGGCAGGTACCCACCCGATGCTCAGGAAGGAACCCTCGCGACACGCTTTGAAGGTGCCATCGCTCAAGCCGCGCCAGATGCGCTTCCGCAGGGGGGGGTTGCACGATTTCGTAAGTAGTACCAAGGGAGGCCCTGGAGATCTCTTCGCGGATCCCCACCTGGGGGTCCCAACTTTCCCCTTGATAGCCGTCGGGAGCTGTTGTTACTTTTCCCATGCCGACCCCCTTTGTGGGTGGTCAGCCGCCAGACCCGAGGAGCCGCCCCGCCAAGAACGCCCTCGGGTTTTTCTTTCAGGCCTCGGAGGCCTTTTTCGTCCAATACTGGATCTCATCCAAAAACTCCTTTACG
>DAIQOB010000489.1:0-2472 GCA_036788075.1 Syntrophobacteraceae bacterium | reverse complement strand
GATTTGGAGCTCATGCACCAATGCGACGCCCTGGTGCGTGGAGTGAGGAAAACCGTCAACTGCGTGAAAAGGAGGTTGAAGTTTGAGATGCAAATTTTGCGGGAGCAGCAGGATCCATACATTCCATGGGGCCGGAAAGCCCCTGGTGGGGGAAATGATCATCGAGACATGGCACAGATGCCGGAAATGCGGGCGCCAGTGGATTTACGGCAGGAAGATACCTGCCCCAGGTGTGGTGCCACGCTACAGGAGAAGGCTCTCAAACGCCCCGGCTGCGGGGGCTGCGTGAGGTGCCTGTGAAAAAGATCTGCGCATGGTGCAATCCGCCAAAATTCCTCGGCCACGTTCCACCCTACGAGTGCGATGCTGAAACACACGGATTTTGCCCGGATTGTGCCGAGAAGTGGCGTTGGGAACAATTGAAGCGAGGAGGAAACCTGATGGCAGCAGGAGGTAATTTTTATCCCGTGGTCGTTATCCCAAGGGAGCGCTTTCTCCATCTCCTGCAGGAAGAGTCTCTGCCGGAAATTTTCGAGAATATCAGGAGAGAGTCAGCCAAGCGAGGGCTCGACTACTCGCCCAAACTGAGTTTTTACACCTGGCTCAACGAGTCCGGCGATTTTTGCCAGCAAAATTTTGTCGAGGAGATAGAGGAGGTAAAGGAATGATCATCCAGGCAGTCAAAAGAATCATGCAACGGTACGAGGTACCGCCAGAGCTCCACACCTGCCCGCACTGTGGAGCGGGGCTCACCAGGCTCGTCCTGGTAAGCGGAGGCATCATCCGGCTCGGTAATGCATCCAAAGTGAAGGCAACCATCGGCTGCAGGGACTGCCACCGCACGCATTCTTTCAAGGGAAGCGGCGTCAAGGCTCACTGGCTGATCCTGCAGCTGGAAAATCAGAGCAAAGGGAGGAAGGAGCTGCGAGGTGAAGTGCTGCCATGGCCAGCGTCCCCCAAAAAAGAAACCCTCTCTCATGAGCTAACGATTCATGAGAGAGGGCAGACCCAAAGGTGGCGCCATTGAGTTGGTGTCACATTATCATTTTGGCATATCAAAGGCAATACGTTTCCTAAAAAAAACCCTCCCGGAGGCGGCCAACCATACCGGGAGGGCAAGAACAGATGAAACAGATTGAATTTTAGAGAGGAGAAGAAAATGAGTCAAGAAAATGCAGCCATTGCGGCACAGGGAGGACAGAGCCTGCTCATAAAGAACCTCATGCCGGGGCTCACCGAGCGGGGAAAGATCAAGATCGGGGAAAAGGGGCGCATGACCCGGAGCCAGGGCGGCAAGGAGTTCCAGCTCCCGCAAAAGCTCGACCACTTCCGGGTCACCACCCTGGAGAAAGGCCCGGACGACAACTACCTGCCCGACCGGGAAGTGCATTCCCTTTATGGCGAAAAGCCGAAGGTCCTTCCGGTAAGGCTCCTCTACAACGAGATCGACCTCAATTTTCAAAGCCGCTACTGCTGCTACAAGGGAAAGAAGCTCTGGTGCGCGGGCGATGGGGAAGTCGCGCTGCGCCTCAAAAGCCTTGAGAACGGCAAGCGGGACCCCGTCCGGTGCCCCTGCGAGCGCCAGGACCCTTCCTACCACGGAGACGACAAGTGCAAGATCAACGGCTGCCTGAGCGTCATTGTGGACGGGGTATCGCGGGTGGGGGGCGTCTGGAAGTTCCGGACGACCTCCTACAATTCGGTTGTGGGCATCATGTCTTCGCTCGCGCTCATCCAGAGCCTCACGGGCGGCATCATCGCAGGCCTCCCGCTGCAGCTCACCCTCAACCCCAAGACGGCCATCGTGCCAACGACGGGGCAGGCCATGCAGATCTGGGTGGTGGGCCTCGAGTTCAAGGGCGGCGTGGACGAGCTCCAGGCCATCGGCTACGAGCGGGCCAAGCAGAACGCCCTCCACATGGCCAAGATGGAGCAGGTGGAAAGCACCGTTCGAAAGCTCATCGCCCATAATCCCGTCGTCATCGATGCAGAAGAGGCGAGCGAGATCGTGGAGGAATTCTATCCGGAGCAGGCGATGAAGGAGATTGGAGGCGAGGAGATCGGCAGTTCCGCCAGGGAAGGCTCTCCCCAGAGAATGCCCTCACCGGAAACGGAAAATTCACCCCAGCTGCCGCCTGATCAGACGAATGATAACGGAGGCTCACAAGAGCCGGCAGAGCCCGACAAGCGAAGGTCCCGCCGCAATGCCTTCACCGTCGACCCGAATGTCTGGAACGGCCAGTCGGAAATCAAGACCTGCGGCTCGACTCCCGATCAGCTTCTGAATATCCGCGCCTACTACCGCGTGCCCGAGGTCAAATCCATCATCTCCGATTTCATGGAAAGGATTGGCTACAAGGAGATCTCCTTCCTGAGGCACGATGAAGCCGAAGAGCTGCTGCAGAAGGTCACCGAGCTCGAGAATAAAAAGCCCGGGGCTTCCCCGGTGAACACGGCAGGATCTGAGAATCC
>DAIQOB010000488.1:0-2482 GCA_036788075.1 Syntrophobacteraceae bacterium | reverse complement strand
CCCTTCGACAGGCTCAGGGCGAACGGACAGCAAGACAAAATGTTAAGAAATATATTCTCAGGTACTTAATGCAGTTCGTGCGAAAAAATCGAACTGGGAGGAGGGGACTATGAAGCTGATCGTGGCCTATGACGGGTCCAATGCGAGTGAGCGTGCCCTAGAGCATGCGAAAAACCGGTGTCGCCTGTTCAGTGCCAAACTGTATGTGGCGAGGTCTCTCATGGGGGGCGACGAAACACCCGCGGAGGATATCGAAAAGGCCAGGCAGGAGCTGGACCACGTCGAAAACATTCTGCAGGATGAGGGCGTTCCCTATGAGACCCATCTCCTGGTGCGTGGGCTCGGCGCCGGAGAAGATATCGTGCAGTTTGCCGAAGAGATTAAAGCGGACGAAATCATTATCGGCATTCACAAACGATCGAAGGTTGGGAAACTGCTTTTTGGATCAACCGCACAGCATATCATTCTCAGGGCCCCGTGCCCTGTGGTTTCCGTCCAGTGAGCGGGACATTCGCATGCAGCTTTTGCTCCTTATCCAACACGTGCGGTTAAACTGATTCTTTAAGATGATTTGCAGGAGCGGCATCCTGCCGCTCCTGCAGACATAGGGCCGAAGAGTGCTCATCCTTTGCTACCGACCTTTTTCTACCTCTATACCAAAATCAATCGCTGCGGGTCCACTTCTTCCCTCAGTATCCTCAGCTCCTCGGCTGTAGGCGGCGCCGATTCCAGCGCCCGCGACACATCAACTGGAAAACCTGTGTTCTGAGCTATGTAACCTGCCTCTATGCCCGGGTAATGCTCAGCCAGGTACATTTCCTTTGTCCCGTCATCGAATTTCATGATTCCCAGGTTCGTGACCACCGCCAGGGTCCCCCCTCTCTCAAGACCGAGCTCTTTCCTGGAATTTCCGCCACGGTACCATCCGACGCTGGTCAGATAGTCGAGTTTCTCGACAAATCGCCTCTTTTCATGCTGCATGAAGGTGATGACTCCCGAGGCCAGGGTGGCCACATCGCAGGCCCCGCCACTGCCGGGGAACCTCGTTTTGGGGCGATGATAGTCGCCGATGGCGGTAGTGTTTACATTCCCATATTTGTCGATCTGTGCAGCGCCGAGAAAGGCCAGGGTGTGAAGCTTTCTGTGGCCCACGATTGAAAAGGCTTCGATGAGTCCCGAGTTCATGCATGCCCCACTCATCACCCGCGGATCGGCAACAGCCATGGGTATTTCGTCGAGCACCGGGTCGATTCCACCCGTTTCAAAGAATATTAAAGCCTTAGGTGCATAAATCCTTTTGGCGGCTGTCGCGGCGAGGATGGACATTCCCGTTCCCGCAAACACGATGTCGCCGTTCTTGACGAAGCGTGCTGCACTTATAGCCATCATTTCCTTGTCTGTATAGGATCTCATAGGTGGTTGACCTCCTACTTTCGATCGAGACCCGGCGCATATCCGAGGGCCGGGTCCGCCTTGATTCGAGAAAGGCCGGCAGCGCCCACCTTTTCGAGATACTCTTCGTGGGTGGATATGCTGTAGACCCATTCACGAAGGTACTCCTGAAATGCCGCATCGTCTTGAGCTACCCTTTTGTAGAGGTTCAGGTGGGTGGGGTCATAGTCATAAAAGGAATAGCATGATGTAGGGTGTGCCCCGTGCGGGGCCTTCACGACGGCGTCGACAAAAAACGGCGGCAGGCAATTCTGGTCCGGATCTTCGCGTATAAAGGAACGTGGAACGATCTCCTCACAAGTGACAATGACCGTATCGGATGCTTTGGCCTGTTCCATGTCCGCGAAAGTCAAGCCTTTAACGCGGACAGTGCCATCCTCCCCGACGTACTGGGCGTGCAGAATCGTCACATCGGGATTGAGCGCCGGAAGGAGCACCACCCGGTCATCGGCTCCGTTGAATGGGTTTGAAATGACCTCGCACTTCTTGGGGGCTACTTTCCTTTCCCCCCGGATTTCCGTGGGGAAGCCCTCCAGCTTAAGGATATCCGTCCCGAGTCCTGATTTTGTTGGGATGAAAGGGACGCCCAGTGCCCCTGCAAGGAATCTCAGGCTCATCTGGTAGTTGGAATAGTCTTCGAACTGGATCTCCCCCTGCTGAATCGCCTTCTTGAACCGGATGCACGTAGGTGCATATCTGCCGTTGCCTCCGTATGCTATCTCCAGAAGCTTGACGCATCCGGCGCCGATCAGAACGTCCAGGCCCTGGCCGTTGGAGTGGCAGACCACATGGAGGTCCTTTATGCCCTGTCGCACAATTTCGTAGACCGCCGCCATGGGGTTTCTGGTGACAGTAAATCCGCCGATGGCGATTTGCGCCCCGTCCTTGACGAAATGCTTGATCGCCTGGGGCAGCGACATGAGCTTGTCTTCAATTTCAGGATGAATGCTCATAGCTTAGACTCTTTCATTTTTTATCGTGAGCAAACCATTGGTGCCTTGGGCTCTGTTCTCCTACCCTTGATTCATCA
>DAIQOB010000487.1:0-2485 GCA_036788075.1 Syntrophobacteraceae bacterium | reverse complement strand
AGCATCGCAAAAATGACGCCAGGGATATCATCATTTAAAACATTATGAGCGCCCCGGATTTCTTGCCTTACCG
This sequence comes from Syntrophobacteraceae bacterium, assembly GCA_036788075.1. Taxonomy (GTDB): domain Bacteria; phylum Desulfobacterota; class Syntrophobacteria; order Syntrophobacterales; family Syntrophobacteraceae; genus Desulforhabdus. The sequence continues at coordinate 2,412 of DAIQOB010000487.1, read as the reverse complement.
GGCAGTCCCTTGCGTTTATTCCTGCCGATGCGAATCCTTCGCACCGTCAAGAACATCACGCATCTTATCTCTTTTAAGAAAAAGCGAGATTTATTCCAATCCCATGAAACAGGTCCTGCAGAATCTCAAAGACGGAAGAACCGAGCTGGCCGAAGTGCCCTGCCCTGGACCCAGGGCGGGGCACTTGCTCATTAGAACCCATGCATCCCTGGTGTCCGCGGGCACGGAGCGTATGCTCCTGGAGTTCGGAAAGGCCGGCTGGATCGACAAGGCGCGGCAGCAGCCGGACAAGGTCAAACAGGTGCTGCAAAAGATCCGGACCGATGGGCTCGCCCCGACACTCGAAGCCGTGCGAAGCAAGCTGGATCAACCCGTTGCCCTGGGCTATTGCAACGTCGGTGAAGTCATCGAGTCGGGAAGGGGGAATCCGGGGGGAGCGTTCGAGCCGGGAGTAAGGGTCGTCAGCAACGGGGCCCATGCGGAAACGGTGAGCGTTCCCAGGAACCTCTGCGCAAGAGTGCCCGAGGGAGTGAGCGACGAGGAGGCGGCGTTCACTGTCGTGGGGGCCATCGCGCTCCAGGGGATGAGACTGGCTCAGCCCACGCTGGGGGAATGCTTCGTCGTTACTGGGCTCGGGTTGATTGGGCTCATGGCGGTGCAGCTCTTGAAGGCCCATGGCTGCCGGGTGCTGGGAATCGATCTCGATCCGCGGAAGCTCGAACTGGCGCGGAACTTCGGGGCGGAAACCGTGGACCTCTCCAGAGGGGAAGACCCGGTGCTGGGCAGCGAAAGGTTTTCACGCGGGAGAGGCGTGGATGGGGTGCTCATCACGGCATCCACGAAAAGCAGCGAACCTGTACACCAGGCGGCGCTCATGTGCCGGAAGCTGGGGCGGATTGTCCTCGTAGGGGTGACGGGGCTCGAGCTGTCGCGGGATGATTTTTACAAGAAGGAGCTTTCCTTCCAGGTGTCGTGCTCCTACGGGCCGGGGCGGTACGATCCCCAGTACGAGGAAAAGGGCTGCGATTACCCGGTGGGCTACGTGAGATGGACGGAGCAGAGGAACTTCGAGGCTGTGCTGGACATGTTGGCGGAGGGGAGGCTCCAAGTCCGCCCGCTCATTACGCATCGATTTTCGGTGGAAGAGGCCGCGCAGGCTTATGAATTGCTGGGAGGGAAAGAGCCTTACCTGGGGATTATTTTAGAATACCCTCGGCATCCGCAGATTACGCAGATTGGCGGAAAGGAAATTTACAAAACAGGGAGAGCGGTCTCTCTTGACGCTGGAGAGCAAAGAGAAATACTTCGAGACGGCAGAGCGGTTGTCGGTTTTATAGGCGCGGGGAATTATGCCGGGCGGGTGCTCATTCCGGCGTTCAAAGGGGCGGGGGCAGTCCTCCATTCCGTGGCCAGCAGCGGTGGAGTCAGCGCCGTCCATTTCGGGAAGAAGTTCGGATTCCGCCAGGCAACCAGCGAGACGGAGACGATAATGACTCATACCGAAATCGACACGGTTGTCATCGCCACGCGGCACAGCACCCATGCCCGGTTGGTGTGCCAGGCGCTCCAAGCGGGGAAGCATGTTTTCGTCGAAAAGCCCCTGTGTCTCACTCTCGAAGAATTGGCCGAAATTCAGGAGGCCGTGGCGTCTCTCCCGCCTTCCTTTGCACCTCCCAGGGTCATGGTCGGGTTCAACCGGCGGTTCGCTCCCCAGGTTCGGAAGATGAAAGAACTGTTGAGCGGCGTGCAGGGGCCGAAATCGTTCATTATGACGGTGAATGCCGGGCAGATTCCCGGCGACCACTGGACCCAGGACCCGGCAGTGGGGGGTGGACGGATCGTCGGGGAGGCATGCCACTTCATCGACCTCCTCAGGTTCCTGGCGGGATCGGCCATCACCCGACACGATGCCTCCTACGTCGGTGAAGACGCCTTGAGAGACAAGGCGACCCTCACCCTGGGCTTTGCGGACGGGTCCCTGGGCACGGTGCACTACCTGGCCGACGGGCACAAGTCGTTTCCCAAGGAACGGCTGGAAGTCTTTTGCGGGGGGCGCGTGCTGCAGCTCGACAATTTCAGGAAGCTGCGCGGCTTTGGCTGGAACGGGTTCAGGAAGATGAACCTGTGGCGGCAGGACAAGGGACAGGCAGCCTGCGTCGAAGCCTTTGTGGCTGCGGTCAAGGAAGGGAAGCCCAGCCCCATATCCTTCGAGGAGCTGGTGGAGGTCAGCCGGGTGACGATCCATTTAGCATCCACAGGTTACGCAGATTAAAAGTGATAGATTCGTAAAAAGTCGTCACCCCGGTGAAAACCGGGGTCCAGATGTTTTTTAAGTCACTAAAAACACTGGATTCCGGCTTTCGCCGGAATGACGAAATAAGGCCTTTTACGACTTTTTGCGAGACTATCAAA
>DAIQOB010000486.1:0-2487 GCA_036788075.1 Syntrophobacteraceae bacterium | reverse complement strand
ATATTTAAATTTTCACCAATGAGATACATCATCCCTGTCATCCTCCTTGGGCGCTGGGTACTATTTGTGCGTCTGCGGCTCCTCCAGGCAGGAGGAGCCGAAAACAATGAGCCGACCCCTGAATAAGCCGGCCGGCTCGCATTTCCCTTATCGAGCTTTTAAGGCTTCCACGCCTTGAGAAGCTTCGGAATCTGGCTGGCTTCCCTGGGACCGATCTGAATCGTCCATCCGCCGAGCTCTTCTTCCAACTCCCCGCTGATGCCTGCGGCATAGCCGGGAATGATCAAGGTCGTGTGCTTCACTTTGTCCTTGATGCCGCACTTGTTGATGAAACTTCCCACACTTTCACCCGAGAACTTCCCGGCAGCCCAGGCCGTCATGACGGAGAGGCCTTCCGTATCCTGGACGCACAGCCATGAAGGAACGCGGCTGGCTTCGATTTCGCCCGACACGATGAAGTAGGTCAGGGAGAAGTTGCAGGTCACGAGGACCGGCGAATTCTCATCGGGGTTGTTGATGGGATAGATTCCCTGCTCAGCCGTCATGGGCCGCTGCGGGTCGGTGTAGATGTTCAGGCGCTCCAGGAACAGCGGGAACAGGCTGTGGGCCTGAAAATCGCTCAGGCAGATCACTGCGCCGTACTTGGCGATGAAGGTCGCGGCCACCAGGGACTCATCCATCAGGTCATTGGCCATTTCATTGGCCATGATGATGGTGGGGAATCCCAGCGGGCGATACTTGTCTTTCAAAGCGGCGCGGCGGATGAGGATCTGCTCTTCGAAGACCTTCTTCAGCTCACGGCTTCCCGTATCGATGACCAGGTCTTTGAGGCCCATGCCCGTGAGCTTTTCAGTCAGGGCGGCGACGCTGTCCAGGGTTCCATCGCCCTTGACGGCCAGGGGGCATTCCACGGCCTTGGCCAGTTCAGCGAGGGCATCGGCGTTGGCGGCTGTGGCGGCATAAATGAGGGGCTTCTTATCCTTTAGCTCCGTAGCGGCTGCCTTCAGAACGTCCACGTTGTCGGATTTCAGAATGAGACTGGCGCCCGTTCCATCGGAGACTTTCTTGGCGAGAGCGGTGAACTTGCCCGCATCTCCCGATGCGTCGTTCACGACAAACAATTGTGCGCGCAGCTTCAAACCGACGCGATCATACTGCGCCGCCTTGAACCGATCCATCTTGCCCTGAACCGAAGCATCGTCTTCGTTGGTGCTGACGACGGCGGCGAGGCCCGGAGGGTTCACAAAGGTCTTTTCATGGCGGAACATCACCGTTTCGCCACCGACTTTGACGGCGTACTCACCGGTTCCGATAGTCAGCGGTCTGATGGGTGGAGCGGATTCCGACGCCAGCTTCTCTTTGGCTTCTTCAGAGACATAGGGGCATTTTTCCAATTCCGCCTTACCGGATGCCAGGTTCATTGCAAAGGCCAGGCAGGTCGGAACTCCACACTCCCCACAATTGGTCTTGGGAAGTAACTTAAAAATCTGTATACCCGTTAATCCCATCTGTTTCTCTCCTCAACACGGTTCGAATTCAATGCAGATGATCGTTTCAGATGCGCAGGGGGGACCCTCACCCCCCCTGCTGCATCAAATTTTTCTATCCAAGAATCGAGTCCATGGTCACAGCGGGATGGCCGACTTTTTCCAGGAAGGCGTACACTTCGTCTTCCGTCGTGCCGTTTTCTTCCGTCGCGATCATGTCGATGAAGTTTGGAATCCCGATTTCTTCGCCACGCTTGATGAGACGTTCACGGATTTCTTCTTTGAAGATCTTGGGCATCCAAACGAGACGCTTGAGACCGCCGTCACCGGCCAGGAACTTGCGCTGGGTCACGGTGTATTTGCTGTGTCCCACGAACCCGGGGGTCACGTTCCCGCCGCCGATGGTGCCGGCCAGGGTCGTGAACTTCATGCCGCTGGGGGTCATGCCCGTGTAGTCACGGTTGACGGTCATGACGCCGTTGCACATGGGGAGAACGGCCGCGATGCATTCACAGCAACCGCAGGTCGTCATGGGGTCGTACACGATGCTGTAGAAGTTGTAGCTGGAAACGGACTGGCGCGATGCCTTGTAGACAAAGTCATTGACGCCCTTCCAGTTGCCGAGCTTCGGATCCACCACTTCACCCTTTTGAATGGGCTGGTTGGGGCCGGTGGGGTTGATTTCATTGGAGGCCTTGCAGTCCAGCCAGTTGTAAGCACCGCAGAGCCCGGTCCGCTCAGGGCTGATGACGCAGACGTGGGTGGGTGCGAAAGACTGGCACAGCGTGCAGGAGTAGTAGGTCTCGGTCCCTTCGTCGGTCATGTTCTCGACGCGCTCATCGCGGGTCCTGTAGGCGGCCTGAGCCTTGGGAAGCAGCTCTTTGACCTTCGCCTCGTCCGTGTAAATCGTGACCTGGCATTTGTCGAAAATGGCGCCGACATCCTGATGGTATTTGGCGTGCAGCAGCTTCCCGATGTGCTCCAGGGTGAAGCCCTTCTC
>DAIQOB010000485.1:0-2489 GCA_036788075.1 Syntrophobacteraceae bacterium | reverse complement strand
GACGAACGATTCCTTCAAGCTTGTCACCGTGTGACGGCTGTGAAGCGCCGATCTATACTCCGAAGGGATGAGATCGTGACTTGTTGATGATCCTGTAGGAGCGGCTTCCAGCCGCGATGGAAACAGTTGGCTCCTTGAGAATCGCGGCTGGAAGCCGCTCCTGCAAAAGTCAAGATTTTACCCGTTCGCAGTATAATCGTCGAAAGGCATCACTCAGCCCCCGTCTCTCCCTTCCCCTCGATGGCCGCCCATTGTGAGCAGATGACCCGGGCCACCCGGATGGAAGCGGCATCCACCATCTTGCCGTCCATGGAAAGGGAGCCCCGCCCTTCCCTCTGCGCCTGATGGTAGGCATCGAGAATCCTGCGGGACCGCTCGACGTCTTCGGGCGATGGGGTGAACATCTCGTTGACCCCCTGCAACTGGTTGGGATGGATCACCCATTTGCCGTCGTAACCTAGGGCTGCGCTCAGAAGGCACGAGCGCCGAAGCCCCTCTTCATCCTTATAGTCACCGTACGGCGCATCGATGGCGGCCAGCCCGGCGGCTTTCGCCGCCATGGCCATACGGCTGAGGGGGAAGTGCCAGCGGTGACCCGGATAGAACTCCTCCGCCTCTCCATGGCCGCTGACTCCACGGCTTTTCATGGTGAGCGAAGCCCCGTAATCGGCCACTCCAAATACAAGGGCCTCCAGGCGGGGCGAGCTGAAGGCTATTTCATCCACTCGGAGCATCCCGAGAGCGGTTTCGATGGAGGCTTCCAGGCCGATGGTCTTTTGAAGCCCCAGGCGCATTTCAATCTGGGTCAGAAGATAGTCGATGGCCTTGATCTCGGCGGCATCATTAACCTTGGGCACCACGATGACATCCACCTCATCTCCCACCGCCTCCACCACGTCGATGATGTCGCGATAGGCAAAGGGCGTATCCATGGCGTTGATGCGATAGGCGCGGACCTTTCCCTTCCAGTCCTGTTCCTTCAGGGCCGACACCACGCGGCCACGCGCCTCCTCCTTTTCCTGGACGGGAACACTGTCCTCCAGGTCCAGCATCAGGACATCCACCGGAAGGCTGAAAGCCTTCCGGACCATCTTCTCACGGTTGGCGGGCACCGACAGAATTGAACGGCGCAGGCGAAAAGGCTGTTCCACGGTTCTCTCCGGAGGTCGAGGTATCAGGGCTTCGCGTTCTTTTGCCGGATGGCGGCCTGGGCGGCGGCCAAGCGGGCTACGGGAACACGATACGGCGAACAGCTCACATAATTCAAACCGATGCGGTGACAGAAGTCCACCGACGAGGGTTCCCCGCCATGCTCCCCACAGATGCCGATCTTTAGGTCCGGCTTCGTGGATCGTCCTTTCTGGACGGCAATTTTCATGAGGCCTCCGACACCCACCTGGTCGAGCTTTTCAAAGGGGTCGCTTTCCCAGATCCTGGCGCCCAGGTAATCCGAAAGGAATTTCCCGGCGTCGTCCCGGCTGATGCCGAAGACCGTCTGGGTCAAGTCATTGGTCCCAAAGGAGAAGAACTCGGCGACTTCGGCAATGGCATCCGCCGTCAAGGCGCCTCTCGGCACTTCGATCATGGTGCCCACCCGATATGGGACCTGGACCTCGTAACGCTTCATGACTTCCTGCGCGGCGGCATCCACCACCGCCCGCTGGTTTTTCAGCTCGGCGACGTGCCCCACCAGGGGAATCATGATCTCGGGGTGCACATCGATTCCTTCCTTTTTCACCTCGCAGGCGGCTTCCATGATGGCTTGGGCCTGCATTTCCGTGATTTCCGGAAAAACGATCCCCAGGCGGCAGCCCCTGTGTCCCAGCATGGGATTGACTTCATGGAGGCTTTCCACTTTCGCCTGGAGGCGCTCCACCGGGACCCACATGTCATGGGCCAGCTTTTCAATGTCCTTCTCTTCATGGGGCAGGAATTCATGCAGCGGCGGGTCCAGCGTCCGGATGGTCACCGGCTTTCCCGCCATCACCCGGAAGATGCCCTTAAAATCCTCTCTTTGCATGGGAAGCAGCTTGGCCAAAGCACGTTTCCTGCCTTCCACGTCGTCGCTCAGGATCATCTCCCGAACGGCATCGATCCGATCGCCTTCGAAGAACATATGCTCCGTGCGCGTGAGGCCGATGCCTTCGGCCCCGAAAGCCAGGGCCATTTCCGCCTGGTTGGGTTGATCGGCGTTCGTCCAGACTCCCAGGGTACGACATTCATCAGCCCAGCTGAGGAGTTCCATGTAATCCTGATAGACCTGGGAATCCGATGTCGCACCTTTCCCCTCCAGGATAACGCTCAGGACTTCCGAGGGCTGAGTGGGAATCTGCCCCACGAACACTTCCCCCGTCGTCCCGTCCAGGGAAAGCCAGTCTCCCTCCCGGTTGATCCTGTCACCGACGGTCATGCGATGATTGCGGTATTCGATCGCCACGGCATCGCACCCCACGACGCAAACCTTCCCCATCTGCCTCCCCACGAGCGCC
>DAIQOB010000484.1:0-2490 GCA_036788075.1 Syntrophobacteraceae bacterium | reverse complement strand
GTCGATGCACTCATCACTGAGAACGGTCAGTTTGACTTCTACGACGGTGGCGGACTGGACATCGCGTTTCTGGGGATGGCGGAGACGGATGCGGAAGGGAATGTCAATGTGAGCAAATTCGGCCCGCGCTTCACAGGTCCGGGCGGATTCATCGACATCACTCAGAACGCCAAAAAGGTTTGCTTCCTTGGAACATTCACCGCAGGCGGGCTCGATCTGACGGTGCGGGACGGCAATCTCCTCATCAGGCATGAGGGCAGACAAAAAAAGTTCGTTCTGAAAGTCGAGCAAAAAACCTTTAGCGGTCAGTATGCGACCATGATCAAACAGCCGGTGCTGTACATCACCGAGCGCTGTGTCTTTCGCTTGTGCGAGGAAGGTCTGGAGCTCATTGAAATCGCTCCGGGAATAGACTTGGAAACCCAGGTCCTGGCACTCATGGATTTCAAGCCCATCATCCGCAAGTCGCCGAAGCTTATGGATCCCAGAATATTCCTGCTCCCCCCCATGGGCATCAAGGACGACCTCCTGAACATTCCCATGGAGGATCGCTTCGTTTATCGACCCGAAGACAACATTTTCTTCATCAATCTCGAAAATTATTACATGAAAACCAGTGATGAAGTCCAACAGATGAAGAAATTGGTGGGCTCGATCCTGGAGCCTATCGGCAAGAAAGTGCACACCATTGCCAACTACGACAACTTCAACGTCTCGCCCCACCTGGTGGACGAGTACGTGGAAATGGTGAAGTATGCGGCCTCCTTCTATAAAAGCGTTACCCGCTATACAACCAGTACCTTCCTCAAGATGAAGCTCGGTGATGAGCTCCAGAGGCGGGGAGTTGCCCCGCACATTTATGAAAGCAAGGAAGAAGCTCGCAAGGCGTTGACAGCTCCAGTCACGGCATGATGCAGCTGTAGAGTTGGATGGGCCTTTACTTCAACTGGTAACATGCTAAAAGGAAAGTAAGACCCAACCGTTACCGGGGGTGGGGATGACAGGCTTTTGGAGCCACCGCCATCCCCATCTCTACGGCTGAAGACGAGGTGCGTTGCCGGGAGCTCAACCACCTTTCCCCGGGAGGGTGGCTCCTGGATGTGCCCTGAACTTCTTGTTCAACTGGCCGAAAAGGAGGACCAACATTGAAAAGCGATACCCAGTTGCCGAAGCACTATGTTGCCGTAATGTCGAAACATCCCAAGGTGAGTGAGGCGTTTCAGAATTTGAGGGAAGTGCTGCAGGAGGAAGGTCCCCTGGATGAAAAAACGGCTCAATTGATCCAGTTGGCGGCCGCAGCCGGCATTCGCTCCGAAGGGTCTGTGCACAGCCATGCCAAGAGAGCGATCGCTGCGGGGGCAACCCCTGATGAGATCCGCCACGTCCTGTTCCTGCTTATGACGACCCTCGGTTTTCCGACGGCCATGGCAGCGATGTCGTGGGTTGCTGATGTATTCGAATCATAGCCGTAGGAGAAGTACCGCCTTTCTTTCAACGACCAGATCTGTTTTGCATTGATTGGCCTGGGCTGTGTCCATCCGGGAAGTGAGGAAGCCCTGTGGAAGTATGAGGAGCCACAGGGCATCAGGACTGGATGGCCAGCACCAGGTAAATGCGGATTCCAGCAGGCGTCAGGACGGTTACCTCCTCCCCCTCGGTGCACCCCATGAGGCATTTCCCCACAGGGGATTCGATGGAAAGCTTGCCCGCCCGGATGTCGGATTCGTAGGGCCCCACCAGTTGGTACTGGTCCGTGTGCCCCGTGTCCATATTTCGTATGACTGCAACGGTTCCAAAAGCCACCTGCCGCTTGTGAAACTTCCGTCCCACAAAAATTTCACACGACTCGACTTTGTTTTCCAATTCCTCGATTTTTCTTAGAAGAACGACATGGCGCTCCCGTGCGAGCTGGTATTGCTGGTTGTCGGTTTTCACTCCAAAAGCCCTGGCTTCCTGCAGTTCTTCCAGCACCGCAGGACGTTCCACCCTTCGGAGGCGTACGAGTTCATCGAGGAGGCGTCGATAACCATTTCGAGTAATTGGAACTTTCATGACGCACAGAACCGCTAGGTGAAGAAGTCCGCCGGCACCTCACCGTGCGCCTGCCTTGCACTGAAGAGTGAAACCCCGATGACGGTCTTTCCGTCACTGATGACCCCTGTCCGAATGAGATCCTGAAGTTGAGCGAGAGGGACGATCTCCAGTCTGGATATTTCATCCACATCCTGTGTTTCGGAAACGCGTGTCAACCCAGCGGCGGCATAGATTTGGATCACCTCGTTGGAGTATCCGATGGCGGGATGGTAGCTGAATATGGGAATGATGTGCCGGGCATGGTAGCCCGTCTCCTCCAGCAATTCGCGTCTGGCGCAAGTCAGCAGGTCTTCTCCGGGGTCTGCCTTTCCTGCCGGGATTTCAAGAGTTTCTCTCGCGATGGCGTAGCGCCATTGGCGCACCATGAGGATGTTCTCCGCATCGAGAAAAGGGAGA
>DAIQOB010000483.1:0-2496 GCA_036788075.1 Syntrophobacteraceae bacterium | reverse complement strand
TATACCCTCGCTTTGGACGATTTCGTGCTTCATAAAAATGAACGGAATCCCTTTACCGAGCTGGTCGACATCATCAAGGTCGATTTCATGGGCACCCGACCGGAAGACAGAAAGACCATAGCGGAGCAGTACGGTCACAATGCAGGCATTAAGCTCCTTGCAGAAAAAACCGAGACCCGCGAAGATTTCCAGGAAGCCATGGACCTGGGTTTTTCGCTTTTCCAGGGCTTTTTCTTCAGCAAGCCCGTCCTCATCTCAAAGAGAGACATTCCCGGATATAAGCTCACCTGCCTCCAGGTTCTGAAGGAACTGAACCGGGAAGAGCTTGATTTCGAAGCCCTGCAAAGGGTCATCAGACGCGATCCCTGCCTCACCTACATGCTGCTGAAATACCTCAACTCGCCCTTTCTGGGCCTTCGATGCCACATCTCTTCCATCAAGCAGGCCCTCATCATCCTGGGGGATATGGAAATCAAAAAATGGTGCTCTCTCTCCGTTCTCAATCAGATGGGAAAGGACCACCCGGTGGAGCTGCTCCGAATGGCTCTTTTGCGCGCGAGCTTCTGCGAATCCCTCGCCTTGAAGGTCGGACTTGAAGGGAAGAAATCCGAGCTGTTTCTCATGGGATTGTTTTCCTTCATGGATGTCATCCTGGGAAGACCGCTGCCCGAGGTCCTCGAGGACGTCCCCCTCCAGAAGGAGCTCAAGGAGGCACTTTTGGGAAGATCCAATGCTTACAGGAAAATTTTCGATTTGGTGGTCGCTTACGAACGAGGCCAATGGCCGGAGGTTTTTCTGCTGGCCAAAGACCTGAAGCTGCAGGAGGAGGAGCTCCCCGAAGCGTATGCGTATTCCCTCGATTGGCTCTCGAAAAACCCCCTGGCGGTGTGAGCCTCAAGCGGTACTCTCTCCTTTGACAGGACCATACATATTTTGACGGGCATGGTTATGGTGGTTAGTATTACGGTTGGTTGGCTGGAAGAGAATCTATTTGTTAAAGCTGAAGTGTTGTGTTTTTGGCTTGAAAAATTACCGGAATAAGCCCGGGGGAGAAAACGCTCATGTCCCGTAACAAAACTCCATCTGAAAGTGGCAAACTGGACCAGGTCATTGCTGAGGCTCTGCGCAACCGGGAGCGGCGGGAGAAGACCTATCGGGAACAGGCCATGAAGTTGTTTCCGCCAATTTGCGCGCGATGCGGTCGAGAATTCGAGGGCAAAAAACTTCGAGAGCTCACTGTTCACCACAAGGATCACAACCATGACAACAATCCTCCGGACGGGAGCAACTGGGAGCTCCTATGCCTCTACTGCCACGACAACGAGCATTCCCGGGGTGTCAGCGCCGAGTGGTACGGTGAGCCTGCACCCGAAGAAGATCGTCAGCCCACAACGACTTACAAGGCGTTTGGGACTTTGGAGGCGTTGCTGAAAGGTAAGGCGCCTGACAAAAGATAGGGATCGCTCCGGTTGTCCATGCGTCATTTCCGCAGGCTTTTTGGGCGGAAATGACGATGACTGCGCCCAAGAGATGAAATCAACCCCGCCTGCCTCAGGGTAAACTCCAACCCTGCCTGACACACCCACTTCTGCACACCATTGTGCCAGATTATGGCATACCGTTTGCTTATCAACTGTTATCACAAGCAGTTGCCGAGATCAGGCGCGTTGCGCAATGAACCAGAGGGATTTGCGAGGGACGCCCGGGATGCTTCTCTGAAACACCCGGGAGTCCATCCCGGGGACTTTTTGTCAACCCTTTTGCTCAGGAGAATTGTAAAAATGAGATTCAAATTTTCCCTGGCAGTCAAATTAATGAGCATCTGCATTGCTCTGGCCGCCATCCCACTGCTTGTCATGGGGTGTCTGAATCTGTGGCAATTCCATTCGTTCGCCCAAGCCACTCTGGACCGCTCTTCCATCAGTCTCAAAAAGCAGTCCGACGGCATTTTGGACAGTGGGGTCATGGTCGATCGTGAGAGAATTTCCGGGCTCATCAGCAGGGCCGAAACCGACGTCCACCATCTCGCCAGATCTTCCTGGCTGAAGGGATATCTGGCATCTATTTCCGGCCAGAACACGACCGTCACCCCAGCGACTCCCAAAACGATGACTGGAGATGATCCTTCCAATGGGCAACAGGTTGCAGGCATGGCCCTGGAGGGTCTCAAAGAAGAGATCGCCGCCATGCATGGGGCCTCTGCTGTCCAGGCACAGGGACAGACTTTTCCAGCCTACAATCAAATTCGCTATATCGACGAAAAGGGCCAGGAGATCGTCAATTTGAAGGACGGCAAGTTCACGACGGATCTGAAGTCCAAAGCCGCCGAAACTTGGTTCCAAAAAACCCTGCAGCTCAGCCAGGGAAGTATCTACAATTCGGGAGCCGTGATCGCCGCCAATACTGGAACACCCGAAATGCGCATTGCCGCCCCCGTGTTCGCAGGAGGATCGGCGAGGGGAGTAGTTGTGCTGAACATGAACTGGGACTTGGCCT
>DAIQOB010000482.1:0-2506 GCA_036788075.1 Syntrophobacteraceae bacterium | reverse complement strand
TTCGCATTAAGCCATTCCGATATCGCCGGAGGCGGATTTATGGCTTCATTTTTGTTTTATTTTAACTAGTTGTTATGATTGATGATGTTAGGATCGCATTGATTTGGCAAGAGAGGGGGAGACGCTGATCATATGTTTGGGGTATGACACTCAACGGCGGCTGCCAATGTTGTTGATTCAACTTCAGCCCGTCGAAAACCTGGGTCCGCACTGAGAGGCTGTCTAAAAATTCGTTTCATCGTCATTCCGGCGGTCTTAAAGTCGGAATCCACCCCAGCGAAAAACCTGGATTCCGGCTTTAAGGCCGCCGGAATGACGAAACAAGGTGCATGCTCAGGGTGATGGACTCATTTCTTACAAGCCCTCTGAGGCCGGAATGATTTCAAAGGAGCCGATAACGGGCAGACGCGCGATTCAATTCAGTTCTCACCCGCGGCGTATACCTCGCGCGTGTTCTCCCGATGATCGATCTTGTAGAGAAGTCTGCCCTTCTCTCTCAACTCCTGCAAAACTCGCGGGAGTGAGGCGCGATTGAGCTTGCGCACGCGAATCTGAACGTTTCGATATCCTTTAACGGTCCGCTCATAGGACGTCCGGATGGATTGAATCCGGGCTCCGTGACTTCTCAAGATATCGGTCACATCCTTGATGCTCCCAGGACTGTCTTCCAGCAGAAATCCAAACGCGATGCCTCCTTTACGAAGCCCTGTGAGAGAGATGAACACGCGGTTTATGTCCCTTTGGGTGACGACACCCACGAGCTGGTTGTTCCCATCGACCACGAGGACCCCATAGGCCTCGTTTTTCAGGAGGACATCCGCCACTTCCTCCATGGTGTAATCGCTGGGAATCGTCACAGGCGTCCGGGACATGACATCTTCCACTCTGACCCTGTCCAGGATCACGGCAAAGCCACCGGCGGCAGAACAGGAACAGCACAGTGTCTTGAAGGGCTTCATGTCCATATCGGTGACGATGCCGGAAAGCTTGTCGTTTTCCAGAACGGGCAAGAGGCTGATGTGATGCCTCTCCATGGTGGCGAGGGCTTCGGAGAGAGAGGCTTTCACATCGATGGTGATGGGGGCTGAGCTCATCCAGTCTTTAACCAATTTCGCATCTCCTTCATTCTGTGCAGATGTAGAGTGTCGCTTTGGAGCCTGTCAGGCGCTTCCTTCAGCCTCTTCCTTGATCTTTTTGAAGCGTTCCGAGTTGCTGTAACGCATGGCTTCCGCTTCCCGGACATCTTCATCCGTAAGATGAATCCTGCCACAGGCGGGACACCGCAGTTCTTTGCTCTCGATGTTCAACCGCGCTGCGAGCTCGTCGACGGTCATGTGGGGAACACCCCCGCAGGCGGTGTCGGCGGATTCGACGGTGACCTGCGTTTTCTTCTTTTTCTTCTCTTGACCTTCCATGGCATCCTCCAAAGTCTTGTAGGAAAAAGCCGACCATCCCCCGAGTACATCCCGATAAAACAGGGACTCACCAACATACCGAGCCACTCAACAAGTACTTCACAGCGAAAGTCATCACTCCGTCTAGGAGGTTTTGTCCTGTATCAAAATGGTGCGCGAAACGTACCCTACTGTTACCGGCCCGCCGGCCATTGAGAAACGACCCGGCCTTCTGCATCTTTGATCTCGATGGAGATCCCGGCATCGCCGTCCAGGCGATGCGTTGCGCAGGAAATTCAGGGGTCGTAGGCGCGAACCGCCATTTCGATCTTGTTCAGAACGGCTTCGTCCACCGCCCCTCCCTTGATGAGGCTCCGCGCCGCCTGGTTCACCGTCATGTTGATGGGACCCAGGTTGTGGGTGGTTCCCACGATAAGGTTCGCTCTCGTGATCATGCCATTCTGGTCGGTGGAGTAGTCATGGATCAAGGTGCCTCGGGGCGCCTCCAGACAGCCGACTCCTCTCCCGGCCCGAGGCTCCACAACGGCACGAACGTTGGGATCGGTGATTTCCGGGTCTTCCAGCAGCTGGATAGCCCGCTCGCACGCGTATACTTCCTCGATGAGCCTCGCCCAGTGATGGAGCAGGGTGAACTGAGCCGGCCTTCCAAACTTCTCCCTGAACTCCTCCAGTTCGGCCTGGGCCCTGGGAGTCGCCATCTTATCGGCCACATTGATCCTTGCCAGGGTATTGGCCCGGTAGATGCCCCTGGGAGCTTCCAGATCCAGGGAGAATCCTTCCTCCCAGCATCGGGCGTAGGGGAATTTTCCGTAGGAGTAGGGTTCGACGTGCTCTCCGAGATACTGGTCGTACTGCTGCGGATCGAAATCCTGGAAGGTCCCGTCGGGCTTCATGAGGCGGACCATGCCGTCGTAGAGGTTCAGTGCACCGTCCCCATCGACGGTGCCGATGAACCCTGTCTTGATCACACCAAGGGTCTTGACGCCGTCCAGGTACCTGGGAAAAATCTCCGGCTTGGCAAACTCGATGGTGAAAGGAGCAAAATCCAGCATCTCCCGCATCTTGGCCAGAAAATCCTCCCGGTCTTCTTC
>DAIQOB010000481.1:0-2509 GCA_036788075.1 Syntrophobacteraceae bacterium | reverse complement strand
TGATGGTCTGGTCCGATGATGCTCTGGTGCGAAAAGAGATCAATGAGCACCACTGGAAAATCGGGCGGGATTGGAGTGAAAGCCGGTCCACTCACGAATGGAAGCGCCCGCCCCAGGAATTGTTTCTGGAGCCTGAGGAACTGCAGGGTGCCCTGGAGCCGCTGCGCCAGGTCTGGGTGAATTCTATTTCGGGCTCAGCCAGCAAGGCGGTACGTTTTGACCTGGATGCCGGCGGGCACGAAGAGCTCACCCTCGCCGTCAAGTCCTACCCTCAAAAAGATCGTTTACTGGAACCTCTGGCGCGGCAGTTTCAAAAGTGGCAGCAGGAGGGAATTGTCTGCTTTCTCGTCTGTCACCAAAAAGGGCAGGCCAAACGCATGGCGGAATTGCTGAAGGGCTATGGCGTCGATGCCCTTTTCAGCGGTGCCCCCTTTGGGGAAGAATCCTATGATGCCCCTGCCGTCAAAGTCATGGAAGGGGAACTGGAAAAAGGTTTTTTCTGGCCGGCGGAAAGGCTTGCTGTCGTCGTCGAAGAAGAAATTTTCGGCAGGCGGTCTCGAAGGCAGGCCAGGAAGTCTTTGGCCGGTGTGTTTCTGAATTCTTTCCAGGATCTGCACGTTGATGACTATGTCGTCCATGTGGACCACGGGATAGGGATCTACAAAGAACTGGTGCATCTGAACGTCCGGGGTATTGAAAGCGATTTTCTGCTCATTCACTACCAGGACGCCGACCGCCTTTATGTGCCCGTGGACAAGCTGCAAAAGGTCCAGAAATACCTGGGAGTGGAAGGCCAGGAGCCCCGTTTGGACAAGCTGGGCGGGAAATCCTGGGAAGCTGCCAAGAAGAAGGCTGCCGAATCGGCGGAACGGATTGCAGAGGAGCTTCTGAATCTTTACGCCTCCCGCGAAGTCAGGGAAGGATTCCGATTTTCACCCCCTGACAGCCTCTTCCAGGAATTTGAGACCACTTTCGGCTACGAGGAAACTCCCGATCAGTTGAAGGCCATTGACGATGTGCTGGAGGACATGGCCTCGGGACGTCCCATGGACCGTCTCATTTGTGGTGATGTAGGGTACGGTAAAACGGAAGTAGCCCTTCGTGCCGCATTCAAGGCGGTCTCCGACGGAAAGCAGGTGGCCCTGCTTGTGCCCACGACTATCCTCGCCGAACAGCATTACCAGGCGTTTCGGGAGCGCTTCGAAGGATTTCCTGTGGTCGTGGCGAGTCTCAGCCGTTTCAAGACTCCCACCCAGCAAAAGCAGGTGATCGAAGGCCTGAAAAAGGGAGCCATCGACGTTGTCATCGGCACCCACCGGCTGATTCAAAAAGATGTGGAGTTCCGAGATCTTGGACTCCTCATCATTGACGAAGAACATCGTTTTGGGGTGAAGCACAAGGAAAAGTTGAAGGAATTCAGAGTATCCGTTGATGTCCTGACCCTGACCGCCACTCCCATTCCCCGCACGCTTCATATGTCTCTTGCAGGAATCCGGGACCTCAGCACCATTGAAACCCCACCCCAGGACCGTCATTCCATTGAAACCTTCGTGTGCAAGTATGACGATTTCACCATCAGGGAGGCCATCTGCAGGGAGCTCGACCGGAAGGGGCAGGTGTTTTTCGTCCACAACCATGTGCAGAGTATTTTTCAGATGGCCAATGCCCTGAATCGGCTCGTTCCGGAGGCGCGCATCGCCGTAGCTCATGGACAGATGAAGGAACGGGAGCTCGAAAAGGTGATGCTCGACTTTATTGGCCGCAAAATAGACATTCTGGTCTGTACCACCATTATCGAGTCAGGCCTGGATATCCCAGCGGCGAACACCATCATCATCAATCGGGCCGACAAGTTTGGACTGGCCCAGATTTACCAGTTGCGCGGCCGCGTGGGTCGCTCTACGGAGCAGGCCTATGCTTACCTGCTTGTCCCCGGCGAAGACATCATCAGCCGGGATGCGCAAAAGCGGCTGCGGGCGCTCATGGATTTCAGCGAACTGGGTGCAGGCTTCAAGATCGCCCTCAATGATTTGCAGATCCGGGGCGGCGGAACCATCCTCGGGTCCTCCCAATCCGGTCACATTGCCGCCGTCGGCTATGAGCTTTACCTGGAACTGCTGGAAAAGACCGTGAAGGAGATGAAGGGAGAAACTTCCGAGACGGAAGCCCTCGATACGGAAATCAATGTCCCCCTTTCGGCTTTTCTGCCCGATTCGTTCATCCCAGACACCGATCAGAGGCTTTTGGCGTATAAAAGGCTGGCAACAGTTGCCGGCGAAGAGGATGTGGACGAGCTCTCGAGTGAATGGAGGGATCGTTATGGACCTTTTCCCGACAGTGTGCGGAACCTGGTCTTGATGGCTAAAATTCGGTTGCTGCTGAAGCGGTTCGGGATTGTCAGAATGGATGGAGGGGAAGAGACATTTACACTTCATTTTGCCAAAGACACTGAAAGCAAAAGGGTGCAACTCTTTTTCGAACAGCACAAATACAACTGGAAAATGGAAGC
>DAIQOB010000480.1:0-2516 GCA_036788075.1 Syntrophobacteraceae bacterium | reverse complement strand
CGTCATCTACCAGATGCTTTCATCGGCTCTGGCGCAGTATGTCGATGACGAGTCCTTTTTGCGGCGCTTCCTCCTCAAAACCTTCTTCATCAGCTCTCCCATGCGCAGAGCCGCTTTCGAAGGAAAAATCGATTACATCGCCACCCATCTTTCCCAGATCCCTTCCCTGTTCCACAACCACATCATCGCCCTGGATATCGCTCTCATCGCCGTGAGCCCTCCGGACAAGTTCGGGTATTGCAGCCTGGGCATTTCCGTGGACGTGACCAAAGCCGCCGCCGCCAATGCCGGCTTCGTCATCGCCCAGGTCAATCCCCGCATGCCGCGAACCCTGGGCGACAGCTACATCCATCTGGAGGATATCGACTGCCTGGTCCTCCATGAAGAACCGCTGGTGGAGACCTTTTCCACAACGAAGGAAAACGAGATCTCAAAGCGCATCGGTTATTACGTATCCCAGCTGGTGGAGGACGGCGCCACCTTGCAGCTGGGGTTCGGCCAGCTCCCCAATGCCCTTCTCAAGTACCTGAAAGACAAAAAAAACCTTGGAATGCACACCCCCATCATCACCGATGCGTTCCTTCCCCTTTTTGAATCGCGGGCCATCAACAACAAGGAAAAGACGCTCCTGCCGGGGAAGGTCGTCACCAGCATGTGCATCGGGACTCAGAAGGTCTACGATTATGTGGACAATAACCCGACCTTTTACTTTGCCTCAGCGGAATTCGTCAACAGCCCCGCCACCATCGCCCGCAACGACCGCATGATTTCCATCGGGACCGCCCTGGAAGTGGACATCACGGGGCAGATCTGCAGCGAGTCCCTGGGCTATCTGTTCTACAGCGGCATGGGCGACCAGGCCGATTCCATCCGTGGAAGCGCCATGTCCAAAGGGGGAATTTCCATCATTGCCCTTCCCTCCACCGCTCACGACGGTGCCATCTCCCGCATTGTGCCGCATTTGAGTGAAGGGGCCGGCGTCACCAGTACACGGGGGGACATCCACTTTGTGGTCACGGAATACGGCATAGCCGAGCTCCAGGGGAAGGGGATTTATGAACGGGTCGTCGAGCTGGCTCAGATTGCGCATCCAAAGTTCCGCAAGGACCTGATCGAGATGGCCAAGAAGCACCACTACATCTTTCCCGACCAGTTGCCCCCGCCCGAGGAAGATTTGATCTTTTTGGAAAGGTATAAGAGCAGCATTCAATTGAAGGATGGCAGGATCATCGAGCTCAGACCCCTGTTGCCATCGGATGAGCTTGCCTACGGCAACTTCATGTATTCCCTCCAGAAGGGAACGCTGTATTATCGGTTCTTCAGTAAAATCATGGATTTTTCGCACGAGGTCGTGCAGAAGCACTGGGCCTTCGTGGACTATCGTCGCAACATGTCCCTCATCGTCCTGGCAAGGAGCAGGGGATACAAGCAGATCGTGGCGGTTGCTTCGTACGCCGAAACAGAAGAGGATCGTGCAGAAGTTGCCTTTGTGGTCCGTGAAGATTTCCAGAATGCCGGCATCGGCTCTCGCCTGCTGGATGTTCTGGAAGGAATTGCCAAGGAAAACGGTTACAAAGGATTCTTTGCCAGAGTGCTGCGGGAAAATGCGAGCATGCTCCAGGTGTTCAAGAAAAAATACCCCCGGTTGAAAGGGGTGCTGTCGGGAGGGGAAATCGAGATCACCATGGATTTCGATTCCCGCAGTGTGCCATTTCCAATACCCGAAAGCGCGTCGACGCCGACGACATAGTTCCTCGGAAATCTCGAAGGGGTCCTGACTTATGCCGGTTCTATTCATTTCGCGCGGCACGATGGCCGGAGTTCGGCAACTTGTAAAATGCCTGGTCGCACGTACAGGAATTCGCGAGGTTTCCCATGAAGATCTGACAAAAATAGTAAATCAGCACGGGGATTTAGCCACGCGGGTGACACAGCAGATCGATGCAGCCATCTCCGCCTACGATCAGTTCAGCCGATTGCGATGGCCCTATTGGGTACTCATGCGGCAGGCTTTACTGGAGGAAATTCTTCCCGACAATATGGTGTATCATGGCTATTCGGCACATTTTCTGCTGCCGATGCTGCAGCACTTCATCCGGGTCCGTATTGACGCGCCTCTCGAGCTTAGAGTGAAGATGACCCTCGAACGTTTCAACGGAGACGAAGAAGCGGCTCGAGACTATATCTCCAAGGTTGACGACGAGCGTGTGCGCTGGGCCCGGTTCATGTACTACCGGGACGTTCGTGATCCCAAGTATTATGATCTGCACCTCAATTTGGGCCATATGAGCCTCGATGCGATTTGTGGCATTCTGAGCGGGGTGATGTCGGAAGAAGAATTCCAGCCTCTTCCTGAAACGATGGCTGAGGTGGAGCGACTGCTCCGTGCGGCTTCCATTGAGGCTGCATTGGTGACGGATCCCAGGACTTACGGTTTCGAGATCGGCGCAAGAATTGAAGGAGCTGATGTCCGACTGTGCGGACCTTACCTCGAGGAGGAACAGCTCAAGACGGTG
>DAIQOB010000479.1:0-2524 GCA_036788075.1 Syntrophobacteraceae bacterium | reverse complement strand
GCGAAAGACCTTGAGCACCTGTTCGCCTGCCACACGCAGATGTTTGAGGTAGGCTTCATTGGGACAGGCCATCCAAGGGGCAATCTCGAGGAATTTCCAGCGAGCGTCGCTCTGCGCCTCTCCCTGCTGCCGTCTGCCAGGGATGCCGCTCAAATCTCGCAATTCCGATTCACTCATGAAGTAGCCGTCCAGCATCAATGAATAAGCCTCGACGTCCGTGAAAGAATCAAGATCGGTTCGAACCTTGGACAGCAGCTCCTGCACCTTCTCCTGGACATGAAAGGCCGTGGAGGGAGGGACAGTTGGATGGATTTCATCCTTTTCCGCAGGTTGATTGTTGGGGCCGAGCCATGCAACGGCCTTGGCCGGCAGCCCTTTCCTGAGGTGCACCAAGGCCACATGCGATCTCTCTTTTTGTTCCAGCAGGCTGTAAAGTTGCTCCTCACGCAGGCGGCTCTGGAAGATGTCATCCGAACGCTTGAGGACATGGCTAAAATCTGTGGCGGGCTCCTCCTCCACTTCCATCTGACGCGAAGCATCGCTCACGATAAAGTGGGTGCAGCCCTCGCCCAACAGCCCCTGGACGCCCTGGTTGTCATGAACGCCGCCGTCCACCAGCTGCACTCGCAGATCCTGATACAATCCGCTGATAGCCAGGGGATGGAAAATTCCCGGCACGCAGGCAGATGCGGCAACGGCATGGCCAAGTGGAAAATCTCTCTGATGCGCGACAACAGCGTCGTAGGAAGGAGGCCAGCGCAGTCGCACGGCCTTCATATCGATTTCTCTCGCCAAGCTGTCCCCGCGAGGCGGCTCCCCCATCCGGGATGCCGTAAACCACCAGCTGTGGCCGGTATTGAGGGTTGTTGCATTGATTAAAAGGATAGGTACTCTGGAGCTTCGACCGGCATTGTCTCTTTCGGGATGAAAATCCGGGTCAGCCCCCTTGGGCTGGATTTTGAGCTCCCGCATCCGTACAGGAGCGGATAACCCATGTTGGACAGGCTGATAGAGTAGATCGTTGTAGAGTTCCGCAATACGGTCGCTCCTCGAATAGTCTGCACTTCCCATTTTAAGATTGGCGCCGAAATCGGCAAAGGTGCTCATCCGGATGTTGGTCTGGACCCCTGCAAGAAAATCTCTCTCGATCGTCTCCACCAACTCCTGGTAGTCCCGATCCTCTACGTCCTCATCTGCCCTCGATTCGAGCAGGCGCTTGATGTGAAGGTAGTAGAGCGCCCCTATGATGGAGCCGCCGGAGACCGTCGAGATGACCTCGACGTGACGAAGCAGCCCCTGCATAGCCATCTGGGCCAATACACCGATATGGAAGAAAGATGCACGAAAACCGCCTCCCGAAAGGGCCAGTCCAAGCTTCACAGTCCCCTCTGAAGCCCCATGCTTTTCCATGCTCTGTTCGTTCATCTCAGTTCCCCCTCTCTATTGAGCTCAAAAGAAAACACTGTCGGGATGTCCATCAGTCGCCGCTCCGTGTAATGACGCTTTTGCATCCACGCCCCTCCGTCAGGTTCTCTCTCCCAGGATCACCTCCGCGGCCTTTTCGCCGATCATGTAAACCGCACTGACAATAAAAAAACCGGGAATCCTGGGAAAGATGGACGCATCCACAATGCGCAGGTTCCGAGCGCCGTGTACGCGGAACCTGGCATCGACGACCCCGTTCTCTTCGCGATTGCCAATGGGACAGGTGCACGAAGCATGATGTCCCCAGGCGCTGTCCTTAACGAACTGTTTGAGCTCCTCCCTGCTCTGCACGTCTTTCCCCGGAAGTTCCTCCCGGTCGATGAGATCGCTGTAATCCGCCGTCATCTCCCGCACAAACTCGATTCCCTCCACGACCGCCTGCACGTCTTCCTCGGCAGCGTCATTTCCCTCGTCGAAGTAGTGGAAATTGATGTAGGGCATATCGCGGGGGTCCGCCGAACGCAGCCGGACCACACCGGCACGGTTGACGGTGTGCGCTTTGAGAATGGCCCATGTCAGATAGTTGAGATGCGTGGCGAAGTCTTTGGAGTAGTTGGGAAAATAGCCAGGGAATCTACCCAGCAACGCAAAGCAGAAGAGATCGGGGAGTGTGCGCTCCGCGTTGGAACGTTTGATCAAAGCCAGCACAGCCCCG
The DNA here is from genome assembly GCA_036788075.1 of Syntrophobacteraceae bacterium. GTDB lineage: Bacteria > Desulfobacterota > Syntrophobacteria > Syntrophobacterales > Syntrophobacteraceae > Desulforhabdus. Next base: position 384 of record DAIQOB010000479.1, on the reverse strand, counting down.
TTGGTCGTGTAAACCCCCGCACGACTGGCATACCATTCGGTGTACTGCGGATCTCCTCGATTGAATTTTGCCCTCTTCAGAACCCTCCAGTTGTCCTTCATGCGGTTGACGACTCCGACCTCGTAGCGATCCTGCATATTGGTTCCCACGCCGGGCAGGTCCACCCGCACTGGAATTCCAAACTCCTCGAGATGCGCTTTAGGGCCGATGCCTGAAAGCATCAGGAGCTGCGGTGTATTGAAAGCGCCGCCGGCTAAAATCACCTCCCGTGAAACGCGGGCTTCCCGTTTTTCACCGGACTGATCGTTGGGACTGCGGTGAGCACGGTAAAGCCGCTCCCCTTTGAGATACTCCACGCCGACGGCTTTATTCCCTTCGTCAAAT
>DAIQOB010000478.1:0-2529 GCA_036788075.1 Syntrophobacteraceae bacterium | reverse complement strand
CCAATTCAATATCGATGAGGCTGGCTGCAGTTTGTGCCTCCTGGAGTGTCTCGGGGTGACGCATTTCCGCATAGTCGACCCGCATGTCTTTTCCTGCTTCCAGAATGTTCCTGACCCGGGCCAGGACCACCGCGCTGTTCCTTTCTCCCTGCTGCGTCAACGTTTGAGCTTCCCTCAGGGATTGACTCAGTCGTAATGCATTCTTTCGCTGCTCGGAATTCAGATAGACGTTCCGGCTGCTCATGGCCAGACCATCCTCCTCCCTGACAATGGGATGGCCGAGAATCTCAATGTCCATGTTGAGGTCTCTGACCATTCTGCGGATGGCAACGAGCTGCTGAAAGTCTTTTTCTCCAAATATCGCCGTGTGGGGCTTCACGATGTGGAAGAGCTTGCCCACGACCGTGGTGACGCCTTGAAAATGCCCGGGGCGGCTCTTGCCGCACAGGGGGCGCGTCACTTCCGTGACTTCTATGTGGGTTTGATATCCCTCGGGGTACATGTCCGTCGCCGAAGGTGAAAAAGCGACATCGACGCCGACTTCTTTCGCCAGGCGGACGTCGCGCTCCATGTCTCGCGGGTACCGTTCAAAATCCTCTCCGGGACCGAACTGTATGGGGTTGACAAATACACTCATCACGGCAATGTCTGCATGATTTCGGACTTTCTGCATCAAAGTCAGATGTCCCCTGTGCAGATAGCCCATGGTGGGCACCAGGGCGATCCTTTTTCCTTCCCGACGCCAGGCGTCGGCCTGCTGCTGCATCTCGGAAACCTTTTCGATGATGCGCATGGGTTCTCCTTCTTTTGCTGAGTCGGACTTGCTCCGATTCTACATCCTTTCCATGGCCGCAATGCCACGGATGCCTGAAAACGCTTCTGGTCGTTTCGTCCCGGTTCCAGCTCAATCCAGGCGAAAACCAATCCTGATAAAACCGGCTGTTCAGTAACAAGGGAGTTCATTTTTGTCAAGAATTATATCGAATTGGCGGCACCTCACATCCCCTTGCCGGAGCAGTCGGCGGGTGAAGCAGGGCGAAGATCTTAGCCGGAATTTTCCCGAATGCGAATGGCTGCTTCAAAGCGCGCATCTTTATCTTGATAAATGGTTGGAGGATCGTATAAAAAATTCGCTCGTCCCTTCATCGCCTTGGAGTAAATCAGGAGTCTAATCTTTGATGCAGCAGACTTTATCCCTTACAGCTTGTCCCAACGCCCCGGGATTTTCCGGCCCGCGAGAGGATAAGCCTCGCCTCCTGATGGTTCTCCCATGGCTGACGGTAGGGGGTTCCGACAAGTTCAACCTGGACCTGGTGCAGCAGATGACCCGAAGGGGCTGGGAGGTATCCATTGCCACCACCCTCAGGGGAGACAACGCCTGGCTTCCTGAATTTTCACGCTTCACCCGGGACATTTTCATCCTGGACGACGGCCTTTCCTCGAAGAATCTGCCTGATCTTCTGAGTCAATGGATAGGGCAGAGGCAGCCTCATGTGGTGATGATCTCTCAAAGCGAGCTGGGATACTACCTGCTGCCTTCCTGGCGACGCCAGTTTCCCGAAACGACCTTCGTGGATTATTGCCATCTCGAGGATGAGCACTGGATGAACGGGGGGTATCCGCGCTTGTCCATCGATCACGGCGCCGACCTCGACCTGACCCTGGTGACCAGTCAGCACCTGAAACAATGGATGGTGGAGCGGGGGGCGGACGCCGGGCGTGTGGAGGTCTGCACCATCAATGTCGATCCGGATGCGTGGAGACCCGATGAGACCCTGAGGGATTCCGTGCGCAGGGAATTCGACCTTTCCGAAGACACCCCCGTAATCCTCTACGCCGGCCGCCTCTGCCCCCAGAAACAGCCCTGGGTCTTTGCCCGCGTCATGCAGGGCTTGCGCGAAACAAAGTGGGATTTCCTGGGGCTGGTTGCCGGGGACGGTGAAGACAGAAACTGGCTGGAAGACTTTCTGGGCCGGCACGGCCTGTCAGACTGCGTCCACGTGCTGGGGGAGGTGTCCAGCCGGCGCGTGCGTGAGCTCATGGCTGCTGCGGATATTTTCTTTCTTCCCTCCAGGTGGGAGGGCATTGCCCTCACCTTTTATGAAGCCATGGCCTGTGGCCTGGTGGTCGTGGGTGCGGGCGTGGGAGGCCAGCGGGAGTTGGTGACCGAGGAGTGTGGGATCCTCGTTCCCGTGGGGGATACTGAGCGGGAAGTGGCGCTTTACATTGCAGCCCTGGGGGCGCTCCTGTCAGACCCCTCCAGGCGCAGGGCCATGGGGCGGAATGCCCGCGAGCGCATCTGCCGGCATTTCCGCCTGGACGACATGGGAAGCAACATGATCCGCCTCCTGCAGAAGGCCCGTGCTCTGCATGTCGAGAGTCGTACCGATTCACGCTCAAACCTGAATCTGAATCTGGGGGCATCCCCCCTCAGCGGGAATGCTTACTCACGCATTCAGGAGCTTGCCGAAAGATTCTGCCCGGGAGACAGATGCAGATATGCAGCAAAAATCACGAAGCTGCTTGTTT
>DAIQOB010000477.1:0-2536 GCA_036788075.1 Syntrophobacteraceae bacterium | reverse complement strand
GGATCATCTTCCCGCATACCAACAGCTTCTACCGGGTGCTTTCCTCAGAAACCAAATCCAAGCAAGGTTTCAACGTAAGCGGCCTGATCTTCGATGAGCTATTCGCCCAGCAGACCCGTGAACTTTTCGACACCATGACCAAATTCACAGGCGATGCCAGGCGGCAGCCGCTCTACTTCCTGATCACTACGGCCGGCAGGGACAAGACCTCCATCTGCTATGAAATCCACTGCAAAGCGAAGGCTGTGTTGGATGGCTCAAAGATCGACCCTTCGTTCTATCCCGCCGTGTTCGGCATCGAGGAAAACGAGGACTGGCAGGATGAAGGCGTCTGGCGGCGGGTGAACCCGTCCATCGGGGTGACGATCCCCTATGATACCGTCCGGGCGGCCTACGAACAGGCGAAGCAAAACCCCGCCGAGGAGATGCACTTCCGGCAGTTCCGGCTGAACGAGTGGTGCAATGCCGATATCCGCTGGATGCCTATGGACAAATGGGACGCCTGCGCTGACATGCATGGCGCCGGCCCCTCCTTGGAAGAAAGGATGGAAGGCCGGGACTGTTACTGCGGCCTTGACCTGTCCAGCACGGGTGACCTTACAGCGCTGGTGCTGGTGTTCCCTCCCGCGGCCAATGAAACGGAATATACCGTCCTGCCGTACTTCTGGCTGCCCGAGGAGGTGATTGATCTGAGGACACGGCGTGACCATGTCCCATATGCCGTGTGGAAAAAGATGGGCGTGTTCTACACCACCGAGGGGAACGTGGTGGACTATGACTACATCGTGGCATTCATCGCCAGATTGTCAGAGCGTTTCCGTATCCGCGAAATTGCCTATGACCGGTACGGCGCAGAAAAGATACGCCGCGATCTGGAGGAGCTGGGCGCTGAGCATGGTTTCACTGTTTTCCCGTTTGGGCAGGGCTTCAACTCCATGTCCCCGCCAAGCAAAGACTTGTTCCAGTTTGTGATGGAGGGGAAAATCCTGCACGGGAAGCATCCGGTCCTGGATTGGAACATGAGCAATGTTGTTGTCGACCAGGACGCGGCGGGCAATATTAAGCCCAACAAAAAGAAGTCTACAGAGAAAATTGACGGTGTGGTTGCGCTGATCATGGGCCTTGCCAGAGCGACACTCGGCGGCGGGATAAACGATTCGGTTTATAACCAGAGGGGCTTACTCATTCTCTAGCTCTTGACCGATGCGCACAATCATGATAAGATAATGCTACAATGACATTGGAGGTGCGTATTGTGAGTCAGATCAGGCCGGTATCCGATCTGCGCAATCATTTTTCGGATATTTCCCGTGAGGCGCATGAAAACCCGGAGGGGATTGTGCTTACCAAGAATGGCTATGCCGACATGGTTGTCATGAGCTATGACGCCTACTCGCAAAAGAAGTTGGAAGAAGAAATCTATTTGAAGCTCATGGAAGCCGAGTTGCAAGCCCGTACCACAACAGAGCGCATGAGCCATGAGGATGTGTTCGCGGAATTGCGCAGGCGGATCCGGAAGGATGCTGAGCCCAGCCATGTATAAGCTTCAATATTTGCCGGCCGCCAGGAGCGACATTCAGAGTGCGATCAATTATATTGCCGGAGAACTCAAAAATCCGGAGGCTGCGCTGTCGCTCATGGAGAAGCTGGAGCAACATATTCTTCAGCTGAAAGAGTTTCCATACGCGCATCCGCTATATCCGTCGTCAATGCGTCTCCTGTCGGAAACACGGTTTATCCCAGCAGATAATTACCTGATCTTCTATACGGTGCTGGAGCCGGAACACATCGTAGAAATACGCCGTGTGCTGTATAGTAAGACCGATATACGTAAGCAGACAATATAACCTAAGATCACCGTCCCCCCCAAGGCATCTCGAAAGAGGTGCCTTTTTCATACTCGTTTCTGGAGGTGTGCCCGTGAAGATGCCCTTTCATGGTCTGTTCAAAGCCCGGGACAAGCCCCAAAACCGCATCGGGTCCTCCTTCTCCTTCCTGTTCGGCGGCACGTCCTCTGGCAAGACGGTCAATGAGCGCACAGCTATGCAGACTACCGCGGTGTTCGCCTGCGTGCGGATCCTGGCCGAGGCGGTGGCCGGGCTTCCCCTGCATGTCTACCGGTACCGGGAGGACGGTGGCAAGGAGCGGATCCCCCAGCATCCCCTATATAACCTGCTCCATAATGAGACCAACCCAGAGATGACCTCCTTTGTGTTCAGGGAAACGCTCATGAGCCATCTATTGCTCTGGGGGAACGCCTATGCTCAGATTGTAAGGAACGGCCGTGGGCAGCCGGTGGCCTTATATCCCCTACTCCCCAGCAAGATGGATGTGAACCGGGCCCCAAGCGGTGAATTGCTCTACACCTATTCCCTGGACACGGATGAAAGCGGGCGAATGCCTCAAGGCGGAGTCATCACCCTGCGCCGGGACCAGGTTTTGCATATCCCCGGGCTGGGCTTTGACGGTCTTGTGGGGTATAGCCCCATCGCCCTGGCGAAGAACGCCATCGGCATGGCGCTGGCCACCGAGGAAT
>DAIQOB010000476.1:0-2537 GCA_036788075.1 Syntrophobacteraceae bacterium | reverse complement strand
TCGCGGTCATGGTGGACGGACCCTATGAGATGAAGGACAACGGTGGAGGAAAAGTCGGTCCGGTTTTTGTGGCGCGCTCCCGTGAGGATATGAAGGTCCTGGAAGACCTGGTGAAAAAGGCCGTTGGATATGATGAAGCCCGAGGCGACCAGATCACTGTCTCCAACATACCCTTTGCTGTGGATACAGCGGGCCAGGAAATGGGGCCCCCCGAGAACAAATGGGTGAGGCTCTTCAAAGACAATCAGAGGATCCTGTTCAACCTGCTCCTCATGGCACTGATTTTCTTCTTCGTCGTTCGACCCTTCATGCGAAAATTTCAGCAACTGGGGAAGGAATCTGACAGGCTTTCCGAGCCCATTCCCGCCCTACCGGGTGTTTCTGTTGGACAAAACGGCAAGAATGCAGAGCTGTTGGATGGGCCTGAGGAGAAGCCTCTGACACTGCCTCAGGAGGCTCGAGCCCTAGTCCTGGAGGACCCCAAACGCGCTGCACAGGTGCTGAGGTCCTGGCTACAGGAGGAGGCGGAAAACTAGATGGAGAAATGGAAGGGAGCACAAAAAGCCGCCATGCTGTTGCTCACGCTCGGTGAAGAGGCGTCATCCATGATCCTTCGCAACCTGAGCAAGGAAGAGATCAAGCGTGTGAGCATGCATATGGCCGAAATACACCGGGTCGAGAAGGACGCGTCCGAAGAGGTGCTGCAGGAATTCATGTCGGGATTCAAAGAGGACGGACGTGTTTCGATGCCCGGCGGCCATTTTCTTCGAAACCTCCTGCCCGCAGTCCTCGGGAACGATGAAGCCAGTGATTTGATGGCCGGGATCGAGAGTGAAAGGGAAAAGGTTCCGTTCAAGTATATCAAAGACATAGATTCAAAGGTGTTGATAAATTTCATTCGAAATGAGCATCCTCAGACCATCACCATCATTCTCGCCCATCTCAGTCATGAGAAGGCGAGCCAGGTCATTCACGGCCTTCCCGAAAACCTTCAGTTTGAAGTCGTGAATCGTCTGGCCCAGCTGGAGGTGGTGCCTCCGGATCTCATCAGGGATGTGGATGAAGTCCTGGAAAAGGAATTGCTTGCCTTGGGGCGCGACAGCCAGCGGATCCTCGGAGGGGTGGGGACGGTGGCGCAAATCCTCAACTACAGTGACAAGCGAACGGGCGAAAGTATTCTGCAGTCGCTGGAGGAGCGGGACGAGGACCTCGCAGAACGGGTTCGTAAGCTCATGTTTGTCTTCGATGACCTGGTGGCCGTCAACGACCAGGGGATACGAGAGCTCCTGAAGGAAGTCACCAACGAAGACCTGACCCTCGCCCTCAAAACCGCCTCCGATGAGCTGAAAGGCAAGATTTTCAAGAACCTTTCCAAGCGTGCGGCAGAAATGCTGGTAGAGGATCTGTCCATTATGGGGCCTGCGCGGTTGAGTGAAGTTGAAGGCGCTCAGCAGAATATACTCAATGTCGCCAGGCGCCTGGAAAAGGAAGGCCGTCTTGTTCTGGCCTCCGGGGATGGTGGGGATGCCCTTGTCTAAGATCATCAAAGCCTGCCAGGATCCCGGACTGGAACGCTTCGAGTTTTTCGAGATTGGGGAGGCCTACTCGGACACCAATCCTGTTCCGCAACCGGATGCTCGGGTCTCGCCTTATCCAATGCTTCAGGAAGATCCTGCACCCCCTGCCGCAACCTCCTTGGAGGACATGGATCACATCATTCGAAACCGATTGCTGGAAGCGGAAAGGCAGGCTCAGGAAACGGAAAAGCTCGCTTATGAAAACGGCTATGCCCAAGGCCGGAAGGATGGCTTCGAGTATGGCAGGAAAAGCGCCCTCATCGTTCAGGAACAGCTGGAAAATGTTCTCCTGCAGTTGGGAACTCTTCCTTCTAACGCTTTCAGGGACTACCGCGACTGGTTCGTCCAATCCGCTCTCTCCATGGCCCGCTGCATCGTTCAATGCGAATTGAAGACAAATCCCGATGGCTTATTCAGCCTCGTGACGTCACTCGTCCATGAGGCTGAAGAGCATCACACGCTCACCCTCTACCTGAATCCCAGGGACCTGGATCTCCTGAGGAATAAAACGCCCCTGGAGAGTTGGCTCCAGCAGTTCTCTCGCGCTTTCTCTCTCAAGACCGATGCCGCGTTGACTCCCGGAGGCTGCCGCCTGGAATCGGACCTGCAACTGCTGGACGCAACCCTGGAGACACGGTTCGCTTTCCTGGAAGAGACACTGGCTGCTCCGGCACCCGACCTGGAAGCTCAAAGCTGTGAAGCCCAGGGATGATTATCTCGGGTTGAACCCGCTGCTGTCGCGCCTGAGGGATTTTTCCGGCACCCAGAGCTACGGCCGTGTCGTATACCTGGTGGGAAACATCCTCGAAGCGGAAGGCTTGAGGGCCGCCGTGGGAGATGTCTGCAAAATTGTTCCGGCGGGAGACGCCAAGCCGGTTCTTGCCGAGGTCGTTGGGTTCACTCAGAAGCGACTCAAGCTCAGCCCGCTGACTCACCTGAGCGGTATTGCACCCGGAGATC
>DAIQOB010000475.1:0-2556 GCA_036788075.1 Syntrophobacteraceae bacterium | reverse complement strand
CATGCCGGCTGAGATGATGGGGCGTCTCCATCAAATTTGTCCGCGCTGGGGCCATGCGGCCGATCTCGCTCAGCGAGGATAAGTGCGAGCACTCTGAAAATGTAAGATAATGTTTAACACGCCGGTCATGGCTTGTCAAGCACTTTAACCGCCCGCTTCGGCGGCTTTTTTCGCCGTTTTCCGGACAGGTGCCGGTTCGGCCGGATCGGCAGCGATAGCCGTTTCGGGCGCGGGGGCACCCGCATCGGGCAATGCAGCGGCCTGGGCTTCGCCTGGGACGGCCTCCTTCTCCTCGTCATCCTCTTTCAAGACGGGTGGGGTCCTGTGCTCGACTCCCATCAACTGGCAGAGCTCCGTGGTCAGTTTGTCGTAGTCAACCAGGATTCCCCTGAAACGCGCCATGAAATCCACCATTTTCTCCATCGGATACCTGGGATCGAAACCGCCCTTTCGGCGCAGCCGGTAAAGCGCAAAATCCATGGAAGACTGGATCTTCATCAGGGCTCTGGATTCCTCCGTACGAACATACTGCACCTGCGTGTCGTCACGCTCCGCCAGACCCACCTTCTTGTCCTGCCGCCTCTGCTTACCTTCGGCCCACTTTTCTTTATCAAACTTTTTTTCTCCCTCTTTCCCGTTCTGCATATCGTATCTCCTTTCTTGGTTTGATTCAAATTTAAGCGGCTCTCAAAAGCCGCTGGCTATAACTGTCTTCCGCCCAACGCCAACTTCTTCTTATCGCTCCATGTCTTCATCAGGATGACGGCCAACGGCACAAAAATATAAAACGAAGTCGTTATCGTCAAAAACCAAGCGCTGATAATGAAAGGCTCCTTCCAGAGCTTTAAATGCTGATATAACCAGAAAGCCCACTCTTCCCCGATCATCCCCTGCAGCTTCAGTAATCGATACGCCAATTGATGCTGGTCCAGGAACTTCAGCGCGATGAGGTGAAAAAGCGCCAGAGAGAAGAAGATCTTCGTCCCGGCCCCAACCGCCACGCCGGAGAGGAAGTTCCGGATCATGCTCCTGGTGTAAAAGCCCTCATACAGGTTCCCCAGCTTCGCCATGAAAACCGAGTAGCCAAGGCAGAAACACACGGCCAACAGGAAGATGATGAAATAGTCGAACCACGTGGGCGCTGCCGACCCATAGATAGGCACCAGATTGTAGAAGGCCCCGGCACAAATCGGGACAATGATGAACGATAACGGCATGGTTTTAACCACGCTCAAAAACCCCACAGTCCAGAATTCGATCTTGTGCCTCGTCGTGTTCAGGTCGCCCGGAATGCCGCCAGACTGCCGCTCCATGATGTGGTAGCCCTCAATCTGGGACAGCGCCTCGATAAACCCGGTGACCTTCTCCTCCTTGCCCGAACTATTCGGTACTGCTCCATGCTTTTGCGACATATCCCCTCCCTCTAAACCAGACCGATCCAATGCATGACGTTGTGCCCAAACAACATGAACATCGCCAAGACCGCGAACAAGAACCCCACCCCCAGCTGCTCGCGGCGAAGCGCAAACCATAACGCCATCCCGATCAGCAGCAGAGTCAATATCCTGGCGATCGCACCCGTCATGAACGAATCCAATATGCCCTGCATCAGACTGTTGTAACCGTCAGATCCGATGATGGCGTCTGCCGATCTGTGCGACAATTGTTCCGTCAATTTATCCATTTCCCTTCCTCTCCTTTCTCTCCTCCTTACCCCGGCGGTCTACCGTGATACTGGTGATATTCCGGACCAGGGTGTCCTTCTTCAAAGCCTCCAGGTCCGAAGGGTTCACCCCAAAGGCCTCCACCACAAACGGCGTGGCCGTCAGCTCGTCCTGACGGCCATCCCTATGGGTGACCAGAAACGGCGCCGTGAAATAGTCCTTGTGGATCAGGTGAGCCGCAACAAACCCGTCCTTCCTCAGCTTCCGCACGATGCTCCGGAGCTTCCGCCACCGGCCCTGCTGGTTCACATCGGAAGCGACCACCTCCGGCTGGCCAGCCTCGATCGCCACCTCGTTCATGACCTGGCTCAGCAGGTCCCCCCAGACATAGACATAGCCATCAGGGGTCGAAACCGCCTTGTAGCAGCCGTTCTGGACGTCGTTGATGTACGGCAGCAGCTTGGCAAAAAAAACCGAAGTATCTAGCCAGGATAAGTCCATGTCATCGAACGCACGGAATGCTTCTTCCGTCTGCGTTGCCTTCGTTTCTTTCTCCTCCTCCGGCTGCCGGCGGCGAGGGGTTTCCTTGAAATAGTCCTGCGTGGGAACTTCACCATGCAGCCGGTTGGCCATCTCCGCGCTCCGGGCCTCCCTGTCCGCCTTCTGCAGGAGCCTGAGGTGTTCCATGTCCAGGTCGCCGATCTGAAAGGACTCCCGATGGTGATACCGAACGGCTCCCTCGATGTCCCTTCGGTCCTTCTCCGGCAGCTCAGTGAACCCGTCCACCTCCGCCTGCAGGATGTTGCAGGCAATGATCGGATGGTCGCCGGTCACGTAGCTCTTCCGCCCCTGACGAAACTCGGGGATCTTCCCGAGGTCGTGCGCCAGGGCC
>DAIQOB010000474.1:0-2562 GCA_036788075.1 Syntrophobacteraceae bacterium | reverse complement strand
GTGCTTTCTCTCGACTACCACGAAACACTCATGGCCGGGGCCGGCAGACGCGTACATGAGATCCTGAGTGCTGCAGCCGCAGAATACGACGGCCGGTTCTTCTGCATGGTGGAGGGGGCCATCCCTACGGCGAACAACGGGATATACGGAATGATCAATGGTCGCACGATGCTGAGCATCGCCGAAGAGATTTGCCCCAAGGCCAAAGCGATCATCTGTTGCGGTACTTGTGCGTCCTATGGAGGGCTACCCGCGGCTGCCCCCAACCCCACCGGGGCCAAAGGTCTGAAGTCGGCTCTCCCGGCCTTGAGCGTCCCCGTCGTCAATGTGCCGGGCTGCCCTCCCAACCCCATCAACATCGTGGGAGTCATTGCGGACTATCTGCTCAAAGGCGTACTTCCCCGGTTGGACCCACTGGGCAGACCGGTTTTCGCCTACGGCAACCCCGTCCACAGCTTTTGTCCCTACCGGTCGGGAGCGCAGGAGCATCGCTGTCTTGAGGATCAAGGGTGTAAGGGCAAGAAGTGCCGCAACAACTGCCCGTCCATCAAGTTCAACGACGGCACGAGCTTCCCCATGCAGGCGGGGCATCCCTGCATTGGATGCAGCGAGCCCCGGTTTTGGGACACCATGACGCCGTTTTACAAAGACGGTGACAGCTGGGAGGAATCCGACGACTGAGAGATGGCTTGACCTGAGGAGTACGACAAAATTGTCGGCCGTTCTATCGGCAGTCCATAGAATCAATAGATCCACCCTGTGAAAGTTGAAAGGAAGCACGTATGAGTGGAACGCGCATCACCATCGATCCCGTAACCCGCATAGAGGGCCACCTCAAAATTGAAGTGGAGGTGAACGACGGAGTGGTTACCGATGCATGGAGCTCGGGAACGCTATTCCGCGGTATCGAAACGATCCTGCAAAATCGAGAGCCCCGCGATGCGTGGCTCTTCACGCAGCGGCTCTGCGGGGTCTGTACCTACGTCCATGGGGAAGCATCGGTTCGCTGCGTGGAGCGGGCGATGAATCTGACCATTTCCGCCAACGCCAGGATCGTGCGGAACCTCCTCATGGGAGGTCAGTATCTTCACGACCACATGGTGCATTTCTACCATCTGCATGCCCTCGACTGGGTCGACGTGGCCGGTGCTCTCGAAGCGGACCCCAACGCCACCGCAGCTTTGGCTCATTTCATTTCTCCGGACGCGCCCGCCATGGATTTTGCGTCTACCAAAGCCCGCCTGAATGAATTTGTCGCCAGCGGTAAGCTTGGACCCTTTGCCGGAGGTTATTGGGGGCACCCCGCCTATGCTCTGACTCCCGAAGAAAACCTTCTGCTGGTGACCCATTACCTGTATGCGCTCCGCGAGCAGACCAAGGCCGCCAGGATGCACGCCCTCTTTGGTGCAAAGAACCCGCATACCCAAAGCCTCCGCGTGGGAGGAGTCACCTGCAGGAATGAAATCAACGGGTCCCGCATTGGCGAATTCCGCTCCCTGCTGTCAGGACTGCGCAATTTTGTCGATACGGTTTATCTGCCCGATGTGAAATACCTTGCGACGAGGTACCGTGATTGGTGCCGTTACGGTTCTTCCCAGAATTACCTCTGCTACGGGGATTTCCCTCTGAGTGCCAATGAGCCTGCCGATTTCTATTTTCCCCGCGGTGTAATTTTTGACCGGAACCTGACAAAAGTCCAGAATGTCGACGTTTCCTTGATATATGAGCATGTTGCCAGGAGCTGGTATGCGGGGGTAACCGCGCGTCATCCATCCAGGGGAGAGACTCTGCCGGACTACACCGACTATGACACCGAGGCCCGCTACAGCTGGCTCAAGGCTCCCCGCTACGCCGGCCGGCCCATGGAGGTAGGCCCCCTGGCGCGCGTTCTGGTGGCCTACGGTCGCGGCCACGCTGAAATTGTCCCCCAGGTCAAACAGTTTTTGAATGATACAGAGCTGACATTGAGCGACCTGCATTCCACGCTGGGTCGGATAGCCGCGCGCGCCCTCGAAACCAAGGTCATTGCCGATGCCATGGACGGCTGGCTCAATGGACTGAAGAGTGGAGACGCGACCTTTGTGACCTCCCAAATGCCCGAGAAGGCTTCGGGATACGGTTTGAACGAAGCCCCACGGGGCGCATTGGGGCACTGGATCAATATCAGCAACCAGAAAATTGGAAATTACCAGATGGTGGTGCCTTCCACGTGGAACCTGGGTCCACGATGTGCCGCAGGCAAGCGGGGCCCCGTGGAAGAGGCGCTCATTGGCACACCCGTGTCGGACCCGGAACAGCCCGTCGAGATTCTCCGGATCGTACATTCTTTCGATCCCTGCATTGCCTGTGCGGTGCATGTCATCGACACCAAGCAGGATAAGCGCTGCGTGGTGAGGGTTGCCTGATCGTTTTACAGAATGAGGGAATGCCGTACGTGAAGGGGATCCATGGCTGTGCCTGCCGTGATCCCCTTCCACCAATCCTCCATGTTGTGGACTTGACCAACTTTCGTCATTCCGGCGAAAGCCGGAATCCAGGAAAATAAAGACCTTCTGGACCCCG
>DAIQOB010000473.1:0-2563 GCA_036788075.1 Syntrophobacteraceae bacterium | reverse complement strand
GCGGAATACAAGCAGGCCAAGGCACGGGAAGAATCCCGGGCAGCCCGGGCCAAGGCTGCCTCTAAATTGGGTGATGCCTATCAAGCCCTTGTTTTTTCTTATGAAGAATCCAAGAGTCTGAAACAGGACATTCTGCCGGCAGCCCAAGGGGCCTTCGAAGCCGCTGAAGAGGGATTCCGGGAAGGCAAGTTCAGTTTCCTGGAATTGCTGGACGCTCAGCGGACTCTATTCGAATCCCGCGGGAGGTATGTGGAGTCGTTATCCAACTATCACAAAGCGGTGGCTGATGTGGAACGGTTGATCGCCTCCCCTCTGGCCGAAGTAACCGATGGCTCACACCAATAAAGGGAAAGGACGTCTGTCATGAAAAAACGCCATCTGTGTATGGGGGTTGCAATCGCTTTGGTGTGGGGCTTGTCGGCCGGGTGGAATCTCACCTTCGCGGAGGAAGGGCACGATCACGGCAATGAGGCCGGCAAAAAAAGACAGGCTCAAAAAGTGGAAACGCCCGCCGAGTCAGGCCGAAAAGCTATCGAGCCCGTTCCTTCGGGAAAGAACGAAGACCACGACGAAGCTGAAGGCATGGTCCGTTTGAGTGAGGAAGAACAAAAGCGATTCGGCATAGAGGTCGCGGCGGTCGGCCCCGGCAAACTTGCGGACTATGTGAGCATTCCGGGTGAAGTGACCCTCAACGCCGACCGTATGGCCCACGTGGTGCCGAGGCTTTCCGGCGTTGTTCGGGAAGTCCGCAAGAATGTGGGCGACATGGTGCGGCAGGGCGAGGTCATGGCCGTGATCGAAAGCCGCGAGTTGGCCGACGCGAAGGCGGAGTACCTGGCTGCATCTGAAAGAATGGCATTGGCCCGGGCTAAATTCGAACGAGAAGAACGGCTGTGGCGCAAGAAAATCTCCGCCGAGCAGGACTACCTCGACGCAAAGCAGGCCCTCGCCGAATCCCGCATCGCCACGCGATCCGCCGAGCAAAAGCTACACGCTCTGGGATTTTCCGACGACTATGTGCGCAGACTCCCCAGCCACCCCGACACTTCGTACACGCGATATGAAATCGTCGCGCCCTTCAATGCCACGGTCATCGAGAAGCACATCACCCTGGGGGAAACCCTCAAGGAAGATGCCGATGCCTTCCTGGTGGCTGATCTCGGCACCGTATGGGTGAATCTCAATGTGTACCCAAAAGACCTGCCACAGGTGCGCCAGGGACAGGAAGTCTTTATTGCATCCAGTCAGGACACTCCGGAGACGCGAGGAGTCATTTCCTATGTGTCGCCGCTGGTGAAGGAGGAAACGCGCACAGCCCTGGCACGGGTGGTTCTGCCCAATCCTCAAGGGCTTTGGCGATCCGGCACGTTCGTCACAGCCCGCGTGGCCGTCGGGGGAGAACCGGCGGCCCTTGTGCTCCCCAAAACGGCCCTCCAGACAGTGGAGGATAAGGCCGTGGTGTTTGTTAAGACCACCGAAGGTTTTCAGGCGAAACCGGTGACTATTGGCCGCACCAACGAGACACATACGGAAATCACGGCTGGTCTGTCCACTGGAGAGCATTGCGCCGTCACCGGAACCTTCACCCTGAAAGCTCAGCTCTCCAAGGGCGCTTTCGGCGACGGCCACAATCACTGATGAGGGAAATCACAATATGAACCGACTCTTCCAGTTCGTTTTGCTCAACCGACTCCTCATGAGTGTGCTCGGAATCCTGGTCCTGGTAGCCGGATATGCCAGTTACCGCCATCTCCCCGTGGACGCGTTCCCCGACGTCACACCTGTTCTGGTACAGGTCTTCACCGAAACGCAGGGGCTTGCTCCCGAGGAAGTGGAAAAATATGTCACCTATCCCGTGGAAGTGGCCATGAACGGCCTTCCGAACCTCAAGGAGATTCGTTCCGTCTCCAACTTCGGTCTGTCGGTCATCAACATCTATTTCGAGGACGGGACAGACATCTACTTCGCCCGTCAATTGGTGGGCGAGCGCGTGCAGTTGGCCAAGGAGGAGATCCCCGAGGGCTTTGGAGACCCGGAAATGGGACCCATCTCCACGGGCCTGGGCCAGATTCTCTTCTATTTTGTGGAGGATGAAGCCGGCAAGCGAACCCCGCAAGAAATGCGCGAAATCCAGGACTGGCTCATCAAGTTCAACCTACAAACGGTCACCGGCATCACGGAGGTACTCTCTCTCGGGGGCGAGGTCAAACAATACCAGATCCAGATCCGTCCGGCCGACCTGCTGCGCTACAAGCTCTCCCTGAGTGACGTGGTCACGGCCATAAAGAATAACAACTCCAACGTGGGAGCTCAATACATCGTCAAAAACGCCGAGCAATACCTGGTGCGCTCGGTGGGACTGGCCCAGGACACCGCCGACCTGAGGGACATTGTGCTCAAAACGGTTGACGGCGCTCCCGTGTATCTCCATCAGGTGGCCGAGGTGGTCATCGGCGGAGAATTGCGCCAGGGGCTGGCCACCCGGGACGGCCAGGGCGAAGCAGTGGTGGGCATGGTGCTGAAGCTCATCGGGACCAACACCTCCGAGGTCATCAAAAAGACT
>DAIQOB010000472.1:0-2574 GCA_036788075.1 Syntrophobacteraceae bacterium | reverse complement strand
CCGTCGATACGCTGCTCCTCCAGGTCCTGCGCGCCCAACTCGAGGATAATGCTCCAGGAGCCCATCTCTCATCCGCTGAGACGCCACAGGCACTGACATCTCGCTGATACACGATGACGTTTGAGGGTCCCAGCCTTTTTACCGCGCCAATGAAAGCTACCGTATTCCGTAAAAGAATGCGGCGGCGGCCGCCAGAACGCCCGTCGCTACGTATTCCATGGCGCTGCCCGTTCTGAAAAGCCCCAAGGCGACCTTGCGGGTTGCGACTCGAATGCCCTGGGGCGTGAGAACATCCCCTGCCAGATGAAGCAGCCCCGGAAGAAAAAGCACCCAAGTCCGGATGGTAAAAAATTCTCGAAGCCCCCCCTCCAGGGGAGGCACAAGGACGCGGGGAATGCCCGGCAGCACGAGAGGAAAGGCCAGGAAAACCACCAGGGGCACCAGCCAGACGAGCACCTCATGGGTCCAGGTGCGGTGGGCAAAAATCCGCACCCCCCAAATCACTTCCAGTTGATCAGGCAATGCCGCAAAGGACGCACAATAGAGGATTTCCGACGGATACAGCCCCATCATGAAGGCTATGGAAGCGGCCATGACAGTGTGGTTGCGCCATTTCAAGGGGTTTCGCTCTCCTCAGACATTGAAGCGGAAATGGATGATGTCCCCATCCTGGACGGGGTAGGTCTTCCCTTCCAGTCGCACCAGCCCCTGCTTGCGCGCCGCAGCATAATCCCCGGTATTCCGCAGGTCTTCGTAAGCCACGACCTCGGCACGGATGAAGCCCCTTTGAATATCCGAGTGGATGACTCCCGCAGATTCCTGTGCGGGGAAATTCCGGGGAATGGTCCAGGCCTTCACTTCGTCTTCCCCCACCGTGAAGAAAGTCGCCAGGTGCAGGAGCGAAAAAGAATGCTGGATGACGCGGTCCAGAGCGGATTCCACAATGCCGAAATCCTGCTGAAAGATCTCGGCCTCTTCCTCGGGAAGCTGCGCCATTTCCATTTCGAGCTTTCCGCGAACCACCATGGCATCGGCAGAGCCCAGGGAAAGGTCGGGCAGAGCTTCATCGTCGTCGGCATTGTTGACGATGACCAGGAGGGGCTTGCTGGAGAGGAAGGTGAAACCTCTAAGCTCCGGGGCGTTGGCCAGCTCGGGCCTGGTGCGGAGGGGAGTTTCCGCATTCAGCAGTTCGGCGCACGCCTGGAGCAGTTCCCTCTCGGCGCCCTGGATCTTTTTGCCCCGCTTCTGCTCCATTTCGAGCTTTTCCAGGCGCTTCTCAATGGTCGCCAAGTCGGCGATGAGGAATTCGTCTTCCAGCTCCTGGTAGTCCTTGGCCGGATGAGGCGCATCCATGCCGGGATCCGAGAAATTCCGCACCACCATCAGAAACGCGTCCATGGGACGCATGTGATTGAGGAGCAGCGCCATATATTCCTGCTTGTTGTCGATGCCTCCGGCCATGCCCTGCAGGTCCATGTAAGTGACCTGGGCATAAGCCGTCTTTTTGGGCTGGTAGAGCTCGGTCAGCCAGTCCACCCTGGGATCGGGCACGGGAACCACGCCGAGGGCCGGAACCACCTGGCCTCCCGCCGGCACGGATTCTCCGCTCCGCCGGGTCAGTGCGTTGAAAATGGTGGTTTTGCCCGAACGTCCGAGCCCAATGATTCCAAGTTTCATGTTTCTCTCCCTGCCTTTTAGAAATCATGTTTATGCGGGCTCCGCCTGCATACGGAACCCGTTGCCGTCAATGCAATATTTTTGTATGGTGAAATTACATTTCGCCTTGATGAATCCGGATGGCCCTCTCCAGGCGAGAGGCATAGCGATGGAGGAACATACTCAAAGCCTTTGGAAACGTCAATCATTCCCCCTCTTCGCGATCTTCCCCGGCCGCAGGGAATGGCAGACGGATTGCCGCGGCAGCTTCCGCCCGAAGTCTGCCGAGGTCTTTTTGTCCTCCACTTCATCCTGAATCCCTCCCCCGCCAAAGCCCACCGGTTGGAAGGCCCCCGTTATCACGACATCCTGAGGCAGTGGATCGAGAGCGGGCTCACCGCGGCGGAGGACCTGCAGGCATGGCTCCAGGAGTACGTCCCCTTCTTTTCTGCTGACCGGAAGCGCCTCGCCCGCGCCTGCCGTGAGGCCGATGCACTGGAAGCGAAAGGCATCTGGGCCGCAGTGTTCGATGCAGACCTTCCTCCCTCGCGCCATCATCCGTCGTGCCCCAGGGTGCTCTTCGGAAAAGGCCCCCTCGACCGGTCCCATCCCTGGGTGGCCGTTTTCAATTCCAGGAAAGGAAAACTCCCTCAGCCCGAAGCGCTCTGGCTGGAAGCCCTGCGGGCGCTGCTCCGTGAGTCCGGCCCCCAGCACGTAGGGTTTGCGTCCAGCCTCGGAACCTTGACCTATGACCTCGTCACGAGACACGCTCAGCGAGCTGGGGCCCCTCTTCTCCTTCTGCTTCCGACCGCTGTCGAAGACATTGTTTCAAGAGAAACGGAAAATTCCCGCTTCCCCATTCACGGTTACCCTTTCCCGCACGCCACCCTCATGACATGTCTCACCCGGGCCGTTCAT